>JBDOKE010000063.1:0-4743 GCA_039833815.1 Methanobacteriota archaeon
TCTTCTTCTCCATCGCCACGAACAGCGCCGTGTGGTGATCGCTGGGCTGGTACCCGATCCGGACCACGTTCGCCCGCTGCTGGTAGTAATAGTACCCCAGCGAGCCCCCGATCGCGGCCACGATCGCCGCCACCACCAGGGCCAGCGTCCTGGCCCTCAAACCTAAGACCCCCGAAACCGGGCCCTAAGGGCGCGTTAAGGGGGTTTCCGTGTGATTCCTGTGACCATAACCTACCACAACGTGCACAGCCCCAGAAAGGTCGAGGAAATGGCCCGCACCGTGACCGGACTCGGCGCCCGCCGGCTCGTCATCACCCGCGCCCTCGGCAGCGCCGCCCAAGAGGGAATCCCCGCCGCCCACCGGCTCTGCCTCGAACGCGGCACCGAGCTCCACGTCTTCCAAGACCTGAAGGAAGCCCTCGAAACCCTCGAACCCGACGTGACCTTCATGGCCGAGGACAAGGAGCACGGCGGCGCCGAGCCCCTCGACTGCGACGAGGTCGCCAAGCTCATCGAGCGGGGCAAGGACGTCTGGTTCGTCTTCGGCAGCGCCCGACCCGGCCTCAGCAAGCGAGAACTGGAGCTCGGCGACCGAGCCGTGTACATCGCCACCGAGGGCAACATCGGCGAGATCGGCGCCGCCGCCATCCTCCTCCACGAGCTCCGCAAGCGGCTGGACTAGGGCACCCGCACCACCAACCGGAACAGCGACTCCTCCGGCGAGTACGGCTTCACCTCCCGCCACGACTCCAGCTCCACCCCCTCCCCCAACCGCTCCCGCACCTCCGCGAACGCCTCCTCCACCGACCCGGCGATCCGGTAGTACACGAGCCGCCCACCCGACCGCACCACCCGCGCCGCCGCCCGCAGGAACCGATGCGCGAACTTCGGCGCGTTCATGATCACGTAGTCGAACCGCCCGAGCAACCCCACCACCTCGCCCGCGTCCCCCAGAAACGCCCGCGCCGACACCCGATTCAGCTCCAGGTTCTCCAGCAGGTACCGGTACGCGACCGGGTTCAGCTCGCACGCGACCACCCGCACGTCCGGCACAAACCGCTTCAGAATCACCGTGATCGGGCCCACGCCCGCGAACATGTCCAGCACCCGAGACCCCTCCTCCACCACCTCCTCCGCCAGCAACCGCCGCTCCGTCGCCAACCGCGGGTTGAAGTAGCACCGGGACAGATCCACCCGGAACCGGCACCCGTGCTCCCGATGCTCCGTCACCGGCGGCCCCTCACCCGCGATCCGCCGCAGCTCCCGGACCCGAAAGACCCCCCGCACCGGCCCCCGCGCGAACACCGCCCGCACCCGACCGTGCACCTCCATGATCGCCCGACCAACCTCCTCCTCCCACCCCTCCAGCTCCTCCGGGATCTGCACCACCGCCACGTCACCCACCACATCGTACGGCACCGAGCAGGAGACGCCCAGCCGCTCCTCCAGCACCTCCTCCACGCTCCTCGGGCCCGAGACCGACTCGAACTCACCCTCACCCACCTCAAAGGGAACCTCCTCCCGCTCCAGCACCCGCGCCGCCGCCTCCGCGTCCTCCACCGGGAAGAGGACCCGATCCCCCTCCCGCCGCACCCGCACGCCCCGCACCAGCAGCGACTCCCGCGCCAGCGCCCGACGCGCCCGCTCCGCCCTCCGCTTCGGCACCGCCACGTAGGGCAGCCTGGGCACGACCCCTCGCCCCTAGATCAGCGGAACGAGCGGCAGCACCCGCACCCTCGTGACCGACCCGCTCCGGGTGACGATCACCAGGTACCCGCTCCGGTTCAACCCCACGAACCCACCACCCAGCCGCGCCAGCTCCACCGTGTACACCGCGCCCGTCCTCGTCGTCACGTACGGGCGCACCGAGCACGGCCCCCGGATCTCCAGCGCGTCCCCCAACGCCCGAACCCGAATCGAACCCAACCGCAGCTCCGACGCCGAGACCCGCTCCGCCCTACCCCGGTACGGCAGCTTCACGATCACCGCCGGGTCGTACGCCACCGAGAGCGTGATTTTCCCGCGATACGGGTTGATCGTCGCCTGCACCGTGGCGCCCGTCGACTGGTAGACCCCCGGGCTCGACCGCACGATCTCGTGCGGCACGCTCCAGTTCACCACCGTCGACGTCCAGCCCACCCCGTACAACCCCGCCAACACCGCCAGGACGACCCTGACCACCCTCACAGCGCCAACGCCCCCAGCGCCGCGATCCCCGCGACCACCGCCGCGTACGGGTACACCGAGACCACCGCCGGTGGCTCGTACCTGAGCTCCGCCTCACCCGGCACCCGCACCAGCATCTGACCGCACGAGGCCGGCAGCACCGGACCCGAGCCCGACCGCCACGCCGGGAAGTACTTCACCTTAACGAACACCCACCCCGAGCCCCGCACCCTCAGCCGCTCCGGACCTCCCACGAACGCCGCCCACGCCGGTTTCGGCCTGCCCGAGTCAAACCCCCTCAACACCGCGTTCACGAACCTCCGCTCCCGATCCGTCGGCAGCCTCGGCATCCGATACCCCTTCGTCTGCACCTCCTTGATCAACCGGTGGAACCGCATCGTGAACCCGACCAGATCCACCCCGCAGACCCGCACCATCCCCCTACCCACGCGCACGTCCCGGAACCACCCACCGTCCACCCGGTACGCCACCCTCAGGTACCGCTTCGAGGGCACGAACGACGGCGGACGAGAGCGCTTCAAGTCCACCCCGAGCGACCGCTCCACCGCCCCGAACACCGGCCTCGGGCACCGCTCCGGGAGAATCAGCAGCACCCTCCGACCCGACCGGGCCAGCCCCACCGCCCTCCGCACGTCCTCCGCCCGCCTCGGCCGCACGATCAGCCGGTCGAACGCCGGCGCCCCCCTCCAGGTCACGTCCACGAACACGTGCCGCCGGCCCGGCGTCGCGACGAAGTTCAACAGGGTCGTGTAGTACGCGTTCTCCGTCCGCAACCCCAGCCACGGGTCCACCACGCCGATCGGGTGCGGAACGACCGCCGCGGGCCCCCCGTGCCCCCGGTACTCGAACACCCGAAACCGACCGAACCTCGCCCGGTAGACGAACCCCGGCTCGCGCGCCAGCCGCTTCGCCACCAGCCTCGACTTCGTGACCAAAAACCGGGTGTTCGTCGCCCAGAGCGACGTCCTCACGAAGTTCGGGTCGTACACCCAGCCCAGCTCCCACTCCCACCGTGCCGCCAGGGAGAAGAACATCGGATCACCCTGCGAGAACCAACCCATGATCGTGGGATGGCCCGAGTAGATGGGAGAGATCGGTACCGACGCGTCGAACAGGTGCGTGTACGGGTCCGCATCGGCCCGGTCCAGCGCCGACCCGGCGCCCCACTCATCCCCCACCCACCGCCACGTCTTCAGCGCGCTCGGGTACAGCTTGGGCGGCAGCGGCGGCGTGTACGAGAGCGCCCCCACGCCGCCCAGCCCGATCAGGAACCCCACGGCACCGACCACCGCCCACCGAGACCGAACCAGCTCACGCACGACCGGGGCGGCCGCGATCGACAGCAGCAGCGGCAGCAGGACCGTCGTGTACCGCTCCGCCAGCATGTTCCGTCCCAGCGGGATCTTCGACCAGTACCCGAGCACGTACGCCAGGCACACCAGCACCGAGACGACGAGCCAGAACAACGTGAACCACGCGATCGGATCCCTCCTCCGCAACCCCAACGCCACGCCCGAGAGCCCCAGCACGCTCACCAGCAACCCCGGCGACCACTTCCCACCCACCGCCAGGTCCTTCACCACGCCCGCGACCGAGCCGGGCGGGTACAACCACAGCTCCGAGAGGAACCGCTTGTAGTAGACCGCGCCCGCGTAGTGCGGGAGCGCGAGCAAGGCCGCGATCACCACCGGCGCGACCGACAACGCCAGAAACCGAGGCTCCCGGCGGGCACCATCCACCACCACCTCAAAGACGCCCCGGGTGAAGATCAGCCCGCCCGAGAGCAGCCCACCCAGCGGATGCGTGTACAGGGCCGGAACCAGGCACGCGGCGCTGAGCGCCAGCCGACGCCGATCCCCACCACGCAGCCACCGCTCGTACCACCCCCACCCCAACAGACCGAAGCCCAGGGCCAGCACCGTCGGGTACACACCCTCCCAGTTCAACGCCTTCATCAACCCACCCGACGTGAGCGCCAGCAGCGCGCAGAGCACCGCGACCCAGCGCCCAAACCCCAGCGCGCGCACCACCCAGTACACCCCAAACCCCACCGCGAGGGCCGCCAGCACCAGACACACCAGGAACGACGTCACCGGATCCCCCACCACCGCGTCCACGCCCGCCCCCACCAGGTACCCCAACGAGCCGTAGAACGTCAGGTACGGGAAGCCCGAGTACCACTCCGGGCACCACGCATCCCACCGACCGTGCGCCAGCATCCCGTGCGTGTACCAGATCTTCAGCACGTGCGCCCGCGAGTCCCTACTCAAGAGCGGATGACTCAAATTCGCCGCGTTCGCAGCCAGGGCGCCCACCACGAGGACCAGACCGACCCAGACCGCCGACCTCAGGGGGCCTCCCCCCAATGCTCCCCACCCAGGGCACGTACGCACTCATCTTCCACCTGGACCGACCACACCGCGTCCGGGTCGGCCGACTGGGCACCATCAGGCTCCAGCCCGGCGACTGGACGTACGTCGGCTCGGCCCAGGGACGGGGCGCGACCGACCTCCGAGGCCGACTCCGACGACACCTCACCACCGCCGAGCACGGAAC
>JBDOKE010000064.1:0-2506 GCA_039833815.1 Methanobacteriota archaeon
CGCCCAGGACCGCCTTGGTGGGGCTGGAGGCGTACACCACGCACGTGTCCTCGCTCACGATGGTGGTGGGCAGCCACCGGCGCACCTCGACCGTCTTCAGCCCGTCCAGAATTAGATCGGCGTACCGGGGCTTCACGGACATCCACACGGGCAAGCCGCGGTGGCCCGCTGTGACCGCCTGCTCCGGGAGCTTTGTATTTTTTCGAGTAGAAGTAGGGGGTGAGGGCGGGGCGTGGGGGCCTTACTCCTTGAAGTGCGGGATGACCTCCTCGCCGACGAGCTCGATGGCCTTTTCCTTGTCCGGTCCGATCGGTGAGCCGACGACCACCTGCGTCACGCCGGTCTTGAGCAGCTCCTCGATCTTGTCGATGACCGTGTCCGGGTCGCCGGCGATGGAGAACGCCTCGATCATGTCCTCGTCGACGAGGCTGATGGCCTTGCCGAAGTCGCCCTTGCCGATCGCCTCGGCGATCTGCTCGGCCTTCTCCTTGTCGATGTCGTGCCGCTCCAGGACGACGTCCGGCGCGCCCATGACGATGAACGCGACGACGATCTTCGTCTCCTCGATGGCCTTGTCCGCGTCCTTGTCGATGGAGAAGCACGTGTACGCGGCGACGTCGATCTCGTCCAGGCTCCGGCCCGCCTCCTTGGCACCCTCCTCGATGTGCGGGATGGCCTCCTCGAAGTCCTTCGGGTGGGACGCGTTCACCAGGACGCCGTCCGCGATCTCACCGGCGGTCTTCAGCATGATCGGACCCTGCGCGCCCATGTAGAAGGGGATCTTGTCGCCCTGGATGGAGCGCGCGTTCACGTCCGCCGTCCCGGTCTTCACGTAGTCGCCCTCGTACTCGACGGGCCCGCCCTTCAGGTACTCGTAGATGACCTCCTTGACCTCGCGGATCGCGGTCGCCGGGCCCACCTCGTCCTCGCTCTCGAAGTTCCAGATCGGGACCTTGCACGGGAAGGGCATGCCCATCTTCTCGAACGTGGCCTTGTCACCCGGGCCCATGCCGATCACGGCGCGTCCGCCGGAGATCCAGTCCAGGGTGGCGATGTTGCTGGCCGTGATCAGCGGGTGCCGGGTGTACGGGTTCGTGATTCCGGGACCGAGCCGGATGTTGCTCGTGATCACCGCCGCCAGGGTTAGCACGCCCATGTAGGAGTAGTTGTTGTAGTGGTCGCAGATCCACGCGTACTCGAAGCCGTTGTCCTCGGCCACCTTGATCAGGTGGGCGATCTTCGTGGGCTTGTCGTCCGGCAGCAGCTCGATCCCGAACGAGACCTCCTTCTCCGCCATGGAGGCTGCCCCGTGGGGTTCGTCGCCTACCCGGTTTATATACGGGAGGACGGCGGCGCGGGGCGAATCGTAGTTATCCGTTTTCATCTTCGGGGCGGGTAGCGTCTCGGTTCACTCACGGCTCCCGGTGGTGATATACCTGGAGTGGGCGCGGATCGTTCGGGGGATCGGGCGTTGGCGCGGAGCGTCACGGTGGGGGAGATCGCTCAGCGGAAGGTGATCACGGGCGGGAAGAACGAGACCGCGGAGGAGCTGGCCTACAAGATGCGGGAGCACGGGATCGGCAGCGTCGTGATCGTGGACGAGGAGAAGCGGCCGATCGGGATCGTGACCGAGCGGGACCTGGTCATCAAGGTCGTCTCGCGTGGACTCCGGCCGGACGAGGTGGTCGCCCGGGAGATCATGTCCTCGCCCGTGATCACGGTCAACGAGGACGTGGACGTGAACGAGGCCGTGGAGATCATGGTGGACAAGGGGATCCGGCGGCTACCGATCGTGGACGAGGAGGGCCGGCTCGTGGGCATCGTGACCATGCAGGACATCCTCCGCGTGGAGCCGCACATCCTGCGGACGATCGAGGAGGAGATGGAGCGGTTCAAGGAGGAGCTGCGCGAGGCGGAGGAGGTGGAGGAGACGGTCGAGGGCGTGTGCGACCTCTGCGAGACGTACTCGGAGGAGCTGCGCTTCGTGGACGGGATGTGGGTCTGCCCGGAGTGCTACGAGGAGATCCTGGGCCGGGAGATCGAGGAGAGCGAGCTGGAGGAGGAGTGACCGTGCTGGCCGGACCCTCCGGGCTCCCGGAGACCTCCGTCATGCGGCTCGCGACGACCAGCGTCGTCGCGGTGCCCCCCACGGTGACCGTGAAGGGGCTCATCGACACGATGACCCGGTACGGGTTCCGCCGCCTCCCCATCGTCGAGCCCGAGCGGGAGTCCCTGGTGGGGCTCGTCACCGGGCGCGACGTCCTCGACTACCTCGCCGGGGAGCGGCGCGAGCTGCTCGATCGACGGTACGACGGGAATTTCCTCCTCGGCCTGCACGAGCCCGCCCGCTCGATCATGACGACCGACGTCTACGTCGTTACCCCGTACGACACCGTTCGCAAGGCCGTCCGCACGATGTTCGAGCTCGACGTGGGGGCCCTACCCGTCGTCGAGGACCGCGACCGCCTCGTCGGCATCATCACCGAGCGCGACGTCGCGATGGACC
>JBDOKE010000065.1:0-2165 GCA_039833815.1 Methanobacteriota archaeon
GCCGCGTGGTTCACGCGGAAGTGGCTGAAGGGACGGTGGTAGATGACGCGGACCACGGGGCTCACCCCGTGAAGGGGCACGTCGCCACCGCGTCCAGGGCTGGGAGCCGCTCGCCCGCGAGGAGCCGGAGCATGGCGCCGCCTCCCGTACTCACGTGGTCGATGCCGTCGTACGCGCCGCACGCCTTGGCGGCGGCGATGATGTGCCCGCCGCCGATGACGGAGAACCCGTCCGCGGAGGCGATGGTCTCAAGCACCTCGTACGTACCCCGCTCGAAGCCCCGCTCCTCGTAGACCCCCATCGGGCCGTTCGCGATGATCATGCCGCCCCGCCGGATCTCCTCCCGGTACAGGTCGATGGTCTCGGACCCGATGTCGTGGATGGGCTCGTCGGCCGGCAGCTCGTCGACGGGCACCTCGCGGCGCTCGCCCCCGGCGTTCAGGGCCACGTCCCGCGGGAGCATGATCTTGCCGTCGTCCTCGTCGAGGAGCTCTCGGGCCTCGTCCAGGTACCGGGTGTACCCCTTCTCCTTCAGGATCCGGCGGGAGGGCTTGCCGATGTCCACGCCGGAGGCCCAGAGGAAGAGGTTGCCGACGAGGCCTCCCAGGAGGACCCGGAGCACGTTGTCCATCTGGAGGGCCCGGCGCACGACCTTGATCGCGTCGCCGACCTTGGACCCGCCGATGACGAGGACGCCATCCTCCATCTCGTTCTTAACCATGGTCTCCAGCACCTCGATCTCCCGCTCCATGACCCGGCCCACGCAGGAGGGGAGGCGGCGGGTGAAGCCGACGAGGGACGCGTTGGAGCGGTGGGCGGCGGCGAACGCGTCGTTCACGAACACGTCGAACAGCGGGGCGAGGTTCCGGACCAGGTGTCGCCGGGCGTGCCACTCCGGGTCCCGGTTCATGCGCTCCTCCGAGTAGAACCGGACGTTCTCGAGCAGCAGAACCTGCCCCGGGTCGAGGGACCGGATCTTCTCCTTGGCCGTGGGGCCGAACACGTCCGGTACGTACTCGAACTCGTCCAGTTCCCGCTCCATGATCTTGGCGTGCGGCTCCAGCGTGGTGAAGTCGTCCTCACCCGGGCGCCCCTGGTGGGCGAGGATGGCGACCCGGGCGCCCTCCTCGGCGAGCTCCCGGATGGTGGTCAGGTGCCGCCGGATGCGCTCGTCGTCCTCGATCCTGCCGTCCACGATCGTGGAGTTGATGTCCACGCGGAGCAGGACCCAGCGCTCCTCAAACTCAAGGTCGTCCATCGTGCGCAGGTCCTCGTACACCCGGGTCTCCCCCTACTGGATCTTGGCGTGACGCTCCCACATGTCGGACTCATCAACACCCAGCTCCTCAGCCAGCTGGGCGGCAAGACCGTCCAAGAACGACAACATGAGCAGCTCGGAGAACGTTCGCAGGATGACCTCCTCGGGCTCCGGTAGCACGACTAGCACGTCCGCACGCTCGGCGATCTTGGACTCGGCGTTCATCGTGACGGCCAGCACGTCCGCACCCTCCCTTCGGGCCACGTCCGCGGCGTAGTTCACGAACTCCGTGTCGCCGGAGACGCTGAGCGCCACCAGCAGGTCGCCCGACTTGATCGCCCGCTCCGTGCTGTGTCCGACGACGTAGCATCGGGCCCCCATCTGCACCAGCCGGACCGCGAAGCACTCGCCGATAAGCCCCGTCCGTCCCATCCCGACGATGAAGATGCCCCGGTCCTCTCGGATCTTTTCCGCCAGCAGGTCCAGCGCCCGCCGCACGTCCTCTTCGGGGAGGTTCTCGCACGCGTGCTCGATCACCCGGGCCTCGTTTTTCATGATCTCAACCAGCCGTTTCAAGGTCCCCGCCCCGGTCGGCGTCACTCCAGGCCGGAGACCAGGTCCAGGAGCGCCTCCTTGGGATCCTCGGCCAGCACGACGCCCGAGGCCACCAAAACGCCATCGCTACCCAGCTCGACCGCCGCGCGCACGTCCGAGCCGTCGGTGATCCCCGCCCCGCACAGGACCGCGGTATCCTCGGACACCTCCCGCACCGCCTCCACACTTCGCTCCACCACCTCCGGGTCCGCCTTGGACACCGGCGTGCCCGTCCCGATGAGCTCAGGTGGCTCCACCGCCACCGCGTGCGGCTGCAGCGCGCCCGCGGCCCGGGCCGCCATCGCGTCGCTCG
>JBDOKE010000066.1:0-8249 GCA_039833815.1 Methanobacteriota archaeon
GCCGGGCCCCGAGCCCGGGGCGCACGCTCTCGGAGCTGACGTCGAAGATGGCGCCGACGGCTTCCACCTGACCGTCCGAGTTGACCACGATCGCCCCGTCCAGCCGGGACAGCGCCTTGAGCACGCGACCCCCCTCCTCCGTCATGACGTTCACGTTCTCCACCCGGAGGGGCAGCGTGGTGCGGTACATTCCGCGGGCCTCGTCGGAGACTACGCACAGCGTGCCCACCCGGTCCCCTTCCACCCCTTCCAGCGCGAGCTCGGTGAGCAGGGAGAGCAGCCGGCTGACGACCCGGTACGAGTCCAGCCGGGCGAGCCGCTCCTCCTCGGTTCGGACGGGCCGGTAGGTGATGGTGACCGTCCGCCGTGATGCCAGGAGGATGAAGTCTCCGGCTCGCAGCCCGGCCCGGGCGCACGCCTCCACGGGCCCTACGGAGTCCAGCAGGTCCGCCGGAACGCGGATCGTGGGCACGCTCAGGTCCGCGTCGAAGTCGGCGACCACCGCTTTAACCTCGATGCAGGAGACGATCCGCTTGACCGTCCGCTCGATCGACATCGAACGATCCCCCACGGGGGCCGTCGCGTTGAAGGCCGCCGTGATCAACGAGAGTCGGGGCGTGGTGCTGGCCCACCGGGCCGAGGTGGCGGACACCTTCACGCGCAGGCTCCGCGGGCTGATGTTCCGCCGGCGTCTGGAGTTCGGGGAAGGGATGGTACTTCGGCCCTCCCGCCCCGGTCGGAGAACCTGCGCGATTCACACGTTCTTCATGCGGTTCCCCATCGACGTGCTCTTCCTGCGTGACGGTGAGGTGGTGGACGCCGTCGAGAACCTCCGTCCCTGGCGCGTGTACGTTCCCCGGGAGGAGGCGGAGGAGGTCGTGGAGCTGCCCGCGGGCACGATCGAGCGGAGCGGGACGGAGGTGGGAGACCGCGTTCGGGTCGTCGCCGGGGACCTGGAGGCGGAGCTGGCGGTTAAAATTTTGAGCCGCAAGCAGGTCACGAGGAGGCTGGCCGAGGTTGTCATGAAAGCCATCGCTAAGTCCGGTCTCAGCGGTGAGGTGTACTACAACAGGGAAACCGGCTGCATCCACGTGTCCGGGGAGGACAAGTACATCGTGGTGGACACGATCAAGGACGTATTCGGCGACGCCGTGGAGGTGATCGAGGGCCGGTCCAAGCTGCTCTCGGACGATCACTCCCTGGTCGTGATGGTGCGGGACGCCGAGCGGGTCGCGGAGATCGTGCGGAGGCTCTCCCCGGAGCGGGAGGAGAGCCTGGTGTACCGGCAGGAGCCGAAGGCCGTGCGCTGGGGTATGCGGCGTGAGGAGGGAGCGGAGGGAGCTGATGAAAAGGGTGGAAAGGCTGAGGAGGGAGGCGGGCGCGAAGAGCCGGACCGAGCCCAAGGTGGTTGACGTTCGGTGGGAGGACGGGACGCTCGTCATCGTCGGCGGCGATCGCTCGGACATGTCGTACTTCATCGGGCCCGGGGGCTACGTGGCGGGTCGGCTCCGGGAGGAGCTGGGCCTGGAGCGGGTGGTGGTCCAGGCCTGGACGGACCTAAGGACGCGCCTTTACCGGCTGAGGCTGGCGCGGGAGGCCGTGGAGCGAGCGCTCAAGCGCGCCCCGGAGCTGGAGCGGATCCTTCACGGGATCCGGCTCGAGCGGGAGCGGCTGCGGGGGGAGCGGCGCTGGGACTTCTGGGAGGAGTGGGAGGGACTGGAGCCGTGCGGGCACCGGATCACGGTGGCCGTCTCCGGGGGCTACGACAGCACCGCCTCCGCGCTCATCCTCCGCAAGCTGGGCTACGAGGTTGAGCCGCTGACCGTGGATCCCGGGCCGATGATTCTCCCGCGGAAGATGCGGGAGAACGTCGAGCTCCTCGCCCGGTGGCTCGGCGTCGAGCCTCGGTTCATCGAGTCGGACTTCTCGGACATCGTCCGGCGGTCCCTGGAGGAGGGGCGCATTCACCCCTGCGGACGCTGCAACGACCGGATCCGGAGGCTCGCCGTGAGGCACGCGGAGACCGACGTCGTGGCCTTCGGGGACGGGCTACCGACGGGCCGTCACTGCGTGCAGCGGGACGGGGACCGGTGGAGGCTGCACGTGCCCGCCGCGCTGGCCAAGACCAAGTTCGAGCTGCGCCGGCTGGTCGAGGCGGAGCTGAGCGGGTTTCACGAGTACCGGTACTCCTGCCCGCTACTGCACCAGGTGCACGAGCGGCACCCTCACCTCCGCCGCGCCTCCATCCAGCGGGTGCTTCGGGAGCTGCGGCACGGGTTCCTGGAGGTGGGGGAGGCGCTCAGGTCGATCATGGACATTCTGGGTGGGGAGGGTTGAGGAGGTTCTCCAAGGTGGCCGTGGGAGGCACGTTCGACCGGCTGCATCCTGGACACCGTCGGATTCTCTCCGTGGCTCTGAGCCTGGGCGAGCGCGTCGTGGTTGGGGTCACCACGGACGAGTTCGTGCGCCGGGAGGGCAAGCGGGGCGTGGAGTCCCACGAGCGTCGGGTGCGAAGGGTCCGGCGGTTCGTACGGGAGCGGGGGGCGGAGGATCGCGTGGAGATCGTGCCACTGAACGATCGGTACGGGATCACCCTGGAGGATCCCGAGCTCGAGGCGATCGTGGTGAGCCCGGAGACCGAGCCCGTGGCCGTGGAGATCAACGAGAAGCGCCGCGAGCGGGGCCTTGACCGGCTGGCGATCGTCGTCGTTCCCTTCGTGCTGGATCGCGACGGTGAGCGGATCTCCTCGACCAAGCTGAGGCGGGGTGAGGGCGGTGCGCGTCCGGGTGGGGAGTGAGAACCCGGTGAAGGTGCGCGGGGTGCGGCGCGCGTTCCTGCGGTTCTTTCCGGATCGGGAGGTGGAGGTTGAGGGGACGGAGGTGGAGTCGGGCGTGTCGGACCAACCCGTGGGGTGGAAGGAGGTCGTTCGGGGTGCGCGTAACCGGGCGCGGGGGGCGTGGGAGGAGGGGTGCTACGCGGTCGGTCTGGAGGCGGGTCTGGTGGAGGTGGGGGAGACGCACGTGGACCTGCACGTGGCCGTGCTGAGGGACCCGGAGGGTCGGGAGGCGGTGGGGACCAGTCCGGGCTTTCAGCTGCCGGAGGAGGTGCGCCGGCGGGCGCTGGAGGGGGAGGAGGTGGGGGAGGCGTTCTCCGAGCTCGCCGGAGTGAGGGAGGTGGGTCGGCGGTCGGGCGCCGTGGGGGTCCTCTCCTCCGGTTTGGTGCTGCGGGAGGACCTGTGCGAGCTGGCGACCCTGATGGCGCTGACCGGCCTCGAAGCGGTTAAAAAGTGGTGACCCCTCGTCGGTGTTACTAAGTATTACCCAAGGGTGGAAGCGCCGGGGGTGCTCGAGCGTGGAGCGGTCGGGTCGGTCCGAGGAGAACTTGGTGCGCACCTCGGTCACGGTGCCGGAGGGTCTCCTGGAGCGGGTGAACGAGCTGATCGCGTCCGGGTACTTCGCGAGCCGCTCGGAGATTTTCCGGCAGGCGCTGAGGGAGTACCTGCAGCGCATCGAGTGGACGGATCGGTTGAAGGGCGAGTATTATGGGGTCCTCTCCTACGTGTACCGTCACGAGCGAGCGGAACCGGAGCTGGTGAAGGTGCAGCACGACTTCGCGGACGTGATCATCACCACCCTCCACGTGCACGTTTCGGACGAGAAGTGCCTGGAGATCCTGCTCATGAAGGGCCCGGGCGAGCGCATCGCGGAGGTGGCGAAGCGGATCCGTGGGATCAAGGGTGTGGAGCAAGCCCGGCTGACGGTCGTGTCGACGGAGGGGGAGTGACGGGTTGGAGATCTCCGTACCCGAGGAGCTGAAGGACCGTCGGGAGCTGATGAAGACGCTGATCCTCGCCTACATCGGCCTGAAGCAGCCTCGGGTGCACCTGGGTGAGATCGGGGAGGAGCTGGGCGTCTCGCTGCAGGCCGTGCACAACTACGTGAAGGAGCTCGTCGAGGAGGGTTACGTGGAGAAGCGCGGCCGGGCGGAGTACACGCTCACGAACCGGGGCGCGGAGCGGGCGATGGAGGCCGTGAACAACATCCGCCGGTTCTCCACCCGGGTGGCGGAGGAGCTGGGGCGTAGGATGACGTGGGCGGCCATCGCCGCCGAGGACATCGAGGAGGGGGACACGGTGTACCTGTACATGGAGAACGGCATCCTGTACGCGTCCAAGAGCCGGAAGACGACGGCCCGGGCGGTGGCGAAGGCCGACGCGAAGGAGGGGCAGGACGTCCCCGTCACGAATATCGAGGGAGAGATCCCCGGGCTCGAGCGCGGGGAGGTGGTGTTCGTATGCGTGCCGAGCGCCCGCGAGGGTGGGACGAGGAGGGCCGACCTGGAGAAGCTGAAGCGGCTGGTCGAGGAGGAGGACTACGACCTGATCGGTGCGGCGGGCACGGCCGCCCGGGCCGCGCTGAACATGCTGGGGGTAGAGCCGGACCTGAGGTTCGGGGTGATCAGCGGGGCTCTCATCGCCGCCGCGAAGGGGCTGAAGGCGCTGGTGGTGCTCTCCTCCTCCATGCTGCATCGGGCGAAGAGGAGGGCGGATCAGAGGGGTGTGAAGTACCGGATCGAGTACGTGTGATCCTGGAGCGCGACTCCCGGTACTCGGACGGGACCGTGCTGGGGTCGATGTGCACGGAACCCCATCCCGTCGCCCGACGGGTCTTTCGCGAGGCCCTGCACGTGAACCTGGGCGATCCCTACCTGTTTCCGAACGCCGCCGAGGCGGAGCGCGAGTGCGTCCGGTGGATGGCGCGGGTCCTGCTCGACCATCCGGCCCCGGAGGAGGCCGTGGGTGCCATCGTCTCCGGCGGAACCGAGGCCAACGTGCTGGCCGCCTACGCCGCCCGGGAGGCGACGGGCGGGCGCGAGATCATCGTGCCCGAGACCCGGCACTTCTCCTTCGAGAAGGCGGCCCGCATGCTCAGGATGCGGCTGGTCGAGGCGCCCGTGGACGGGGAGTACCGGGTGGACGTGGACGTCGTCCAGGACCTCATCACCCGCGACACCGCCCTGATCGTCGGGATCGTGGGGACCACCGAGACGGGGTCCGTGGACGACGTGGAGGCCCTGTCCGACGTCGCCGAGGACCGCGGGATCCCGCTCCACGTGGACGCGGCGTTCGGCGGGTTCGTGGCCCCGTTCCTGCGGCGGTACCGGGATCTGCCGAGGTTCGGGTTCGACCTGGAGGGCGTTACCTCCGTCACCGTGGACCCGCACAAGATGGGACTCGTCCCTCCACCCGCCGGAGGGATCATCTTCCGGGACGAGGAGCTCCCGCGCGAGATCGAGGTCCACGCCCCGTACCTCTCCGGCGGGGGCTCGCGTCAGTTCACGATCGTCGGGACCCGGCCCGGGGCCCCGGTCCTGGCCCTGTACGCGAACATCCTGACCCTGGGAGAGGAGGGGTACGAGCGCATCGCCCTTGCCTGCTACCGGGAGACCCTGAGGGTCGTGAACGCGGCCAAGGACCTCGGGCTCGAGCCGGCCGTAGACCCGCCGCACCTGAACCTGGCCAACGTGCTGCTGAGTGGGAGGGACGCCGCCGAGAGGCTGCTTAAGGAGGCCGAGCGGCACGGCTGGAAGGTGTCGATCTCCTCCAACCCGCTCGGCGTTCGGATCGTGATGATGCCGCACCTGACGGCGGACCGCGTCACCGAGTTCCTGCGCCTGGTGGCCCGGGTGGTGAGGGAGTGCGGGGGCTGAGGGTAACGCTTCGACGGTCGCTGCCCGACCGGTTCACCCTGGTGGGCCTGGGCAACCCCGCCTCCGGCGACGACGCGTTCGGGTACTACGTGGCCCGGCGGCTCGCCCCGCTCCGGGCGCCGGGATTCCGGGCCGTCCCGGCCGGGATCTGGCTGGAGAGGCTCCCACCGAGCGACGATCCGGTGGTGCTGGTTGACGCCGTGATGGGCAGGTTCAAGCCCGGGACGATCGCCGTCGTTCGGGACCCGGAGCCCGAGTGGTGGGTTGATGGTCATCGGGTCGGGCTGGCCCGACTGAACGTGCGGCTGCTGATCGGGTTCGCTCCCGTTCGCGTGGGCCCGGGGGAGCGCATGTCCGAGGAGGCGAGGGAGGCGGCCAGGACGGTGATCAGGGTGGTGCGGGACGTTGTCCTCGAGCGGGTTGAGGGACCTCCTGATGCTGGCCTACGTGGAGGCCCGCCCCTACCTGGAGGACGCCGGGCGGGCCCGTAAGATCGTGGAGGAGGTCTACGAGCGCTGCGACGACGTGGAGTGCGCGCTGAGGGAGCTCCGGAGGTACGAGGAGCGCTCCGACGACGAGACCGAGCGCACCGACGTTCGCATCCTTCGCCAGAAGCTCGAAGGGCTGGCGTCGCGTTGAGGGCGGTGCTCAAGGCCGGCACGGGCGTCGTCAGGCACGTCGGGGTTGTGCGGGAGGCCGTCCGGGACTTCGAGGGAGAGCTGCTGGTGGTGCCCGGAGGCTGGCGGTTCTCGGACGCCGTTCGGCGGGCGCAGCGCGAGCTCGGGTTCTCCGATGAGGCGGCGCACTGGGCCGCCATCCTGGCCATGGATCAGCTCGGCCTGGTGCTCTCCGAGCTCCTGGACCTGCCCTGCACCGAGGACCTTCGGGTGGAGGGGAAGGCGGTGCTGCTGCCCTACCGGACGCTGCGGGAACGGGACCCGCTGCCGCACTCCTGGGACGTGACGTCCGACGCCATCGCCGCCTGGGTTGCGGGACGGGTGGGCGCCGACCTGGTGGTTTACGCCAAGGACGTTCCCGGCATCCTGGACGAGCGGGGTCGGGTGCTGCGGGAGGTGCCGGCCGGGGAGCTGGAGGGTCGGTGGACCGCCATCGACCCGTGGGCGCCTCGGGTAGCGTTAAAGGAGGGGCTGGAGCTGCGGGTCGTCAGCGCCGCGAGCCGCGCGGACCTGCTCCGGGCGCTGCGGGGGGAGGAGTTCCGTGGAACCCGCGTCACCCCCGTGGAGCGCCGAGTGCGTCGTGATCGACGTGGGCGTGGGCACGACGGACGTGGTCGCCTACACGGGTGATCCGGAGTACTCGGCGCGGCTCGTGCTGCCCTCCCGGACCTCGGTGCTGGCCCGGCGACTGCGTCGCCTTCGGGAGTCCCCACCGGAGGCGCTTGGGCTGGTGGGCCGGCCGATGGGGGGCGGACCCTTCACCCGGGAGCTCCGTCGGCTGATGGAGGCCGGGACGCGGGTGTACGCGGAGCTGCCCGCCGCGCTCACCCTGAGCAACGACGTGGAGGAGCTGCGTCGGATGGAGGGCCTGGAGCTAGTCGAGGACCGGGAGGGGCTGCCGGACGGGGTGAGGACGATCGAGACCTACGACTTCCGCGCGCGCCGGCTGCTCGAGTTCCTGGAGGTGGAGGGGGTGGAGCTGAAGGACCTGCGGTGGGTGGCGGCGTGCGTGCAGGATCATGGGTACCACCCGGACTACGAGTCCAACCGGAGGCACCGGTTCGAGCGGCTGTTCCGAAGGTATCTGGGGGAGGGCGGGTGCCGGCCCGAAGATATGGTGTTCAGGGAGCGGCCTCCCCGGAGCTTTCCGAGGCTGCGGGCGGCCTACGAGGAGCTGGAGCGGGCCGGGGTCGAACCGGTGGTGATGGACTCGAAGCTGCCGGTCGCCATGCTGGGTCGGGTGGAGTCGGAGGCGGAGCGGCTGCTGGTGATCGACTACGGGACGGGGCACGTGACGGCCTTCCTGTTTGAGGATGAGCGCGTGGTGGGGGTGTACGAGCACCACTCGAGGAGGCTTGATCGGGCCCGGTTCGAGGGGCAGATCCGGGCGTTCGTGGAGGGGCGGTTGAGCAACGAGGAGGTGTACCGGGACGGCGGTCACGGGTGCTGCAACGTCGCCCCGATGGAGTGGGAGGAGGTGGAGGAGGTGATCGGGATGGGCCCCCGACGCTCCGACTTCGGACTGGGCCGGGAGCCCCGCGGGGTTCCGGACCGGATGATCCCGGCCTACGGGCCCGCGATGTACCTGACCGGGGCCGCCGGGCGTTGACGGTATTCGTGGACGCGACCGACGAGCTGGATCCGCGGTGGCTGTTCATGGGGGAGCCGGACCGAATCTACGTCTTCCGCACCGGTCACGCCCCCATGCACCTGCACTTCGAGCTGAAGCGGCTGATCGGCTTCAAGACGAGCGTGAACGGCAACGCGATCACGGGCACGGTGACCCCGGAGGGGTGCCTGTCCTCCACGTGCATCACCCCCTGGGTAGTGCAGCTGGTAAGGGCGCGGCCGGGGGACGACGT
>JBDOKE010000067.1:0-2271 GCA_039833815.1 Methanobacteriota archaeon
GAGCTGGAGGAGGTTCGGCAGCTCCTGCCCGAGGACGTGGCGGAGCGCGTGCTAGGGATCGTAACCGCGGAGTCCGTGAGCGAGGTGGAGGAGGCCATCGCCGGGGCCGAGCCGGCCGAGGAGGCGCTCGAGAACCTGCTCGCGATCTCCGACCAGCTGAGGGAGGCGGGCGTCGACCACGAGCTGGACTTCTCCGTTGCCCGAGGTCTCGACTACTACACGGGGATGGTCTTCGAGGTTCACGTCCCGGAGCTGGGCGGGGGCTCCCAGTGCGCCGGTGGGGGCCGGTACGACACCCTGGTCCGGGACCTGGGGGGCCCGGACGTGCCGGCCGTGGGGATGGCGATCGGGTTCGACCGGCTGCTGATGGCGCTCGAGCTTCACGATCGGATCCCGGGTGAGGAGCTCGAGGGCACGCGCGCCCTGCTCATCCCGCTGACCCGCTCCGGCAAGGTGTGGGAGGTGGCCCGGGAGCTGCGGGAGCTGGGATGGACCGTGGACGTGGAGGTGTCCGGTAAGAGCCTGCGGAAGGCCCTCTCCATGGCGGACGCGAAGGGGTACGACTACGCGGTGATCGTCGGGGACCGGGAGCTTGAAGGCGGGTACGTCTCGGTGAAGAACCTGGAGACGGGCGAGCAAGAGGAGATCCCGCTGGACGAGCTCGAGCGGGCGGCGGAGGTATGAGCGGGTTCGAGCCCCCGCTGGCTGAGGAGGCCGCGCGGCGCCTGGCCGCCCGGCTCAACTACCGGTTCGAGATCAACGGGGAACCGCTGGTCGTGGTGGTCACGCAGGACGCGGGGTCCGGCAAGGTGCTCATGACCGCGTTCGCGAACGAGGAGGCCGTGTACCGCACGCTGGTGACCGGATACGCCCACTACTGGAGCACCTCGCGGGGAGAAATCTGGAAAAAGGGAGAGGACTCGGGTCACGTGCAGCGAGTTCGGGAGGTCCGCGTGGACTGCGACGAGGACGCCCTGCTCTACCGGGTGGAGCAGAAGGGGGGAGCCTGCCACCGGGGCTACGAGACTTGCTTCTACCGGCGCGTCACCCGGGACGGCCGCCTGTCGGTCGTGGAGGAGCGGGTCTTCGACCCCGATAAGGTCTACGGGCGTTGAAAAGGCGCAAGGGATGGTGTGCTCGTCATGGAGATCGAGGTCAAGACCGAGCACGTGGTGCCGGACACGAGCGTCGTCGTGGACGGTAGAATCTCCCGGCTGGCCGAGGAGGGGTACCTGGAGGACAAGACCGTGGTGATCCCGCGGGCCGTGGTGGCCGAGCTGGAGTACCAGGCCAACCGCGGGCGCGAGACCGGGTTCGCGGGCCTGCGGGAGCTGCAGGAGCTTCAGCGGCTGGCCCGGGAGGGCATCATCAAGGTCAAGTTCGCGGGCGAGCGCCCCGGGCTCGAGGAGATCAGGCTGGCCCGCAGCGGCGAGATCGACGCGATGATCCGTGAGGTAGCGCGGGAGTACGACGCGACGCTGATCACCAGCGACAAGGTGCAGGCCGAGGCGGCCAAGGCGGAGGGAATCGAGGTCGTCTACTTCGAGCCGATCACGAGGACTGGCGAGACCGAGATCGAGCGGATGATGCCGGAGAACGCCATGTCCCTCCACCTCAAGGAGAACGTGCCTCCCAAGGCGAAGGTGGGGCGCCCGGGCGACTGGAAGCTCGTCGAGCTGCGGCCCGAGCCGTGCACGCGGGAGGAGCTCGAGCGGTGGGCCCAGGAGATCATCGAGAAGGCGCACGCGGACGAGGACAGCTTCGTCGAGATCGACCGGGGCGGAGCCACCGTCGTGCAGCTGCGTGACCTCCGCGTTTCCATCGCGCGACCCCCGTTTTCCGAGGGCTGGGAGATCACCGCGGTGCGTCCCGTGGTCAAGGTCACCCTGGACGATTACGACCTGTCGGACAAGCTGAAGCGGCGGCTGAAGGAGCGGGCGGAGGGCATCCTGGTCGCCGGCCCTCCCGGCTCGGGTAAGTCCACGTTCTGCGCGGCCCTCGCCGAGTTCTACGCCGAGCAGGGCAAGATCGTCAAGACCATGGAGAGCCCGAGGGACCTCCAGGTAAGCGACGAGATCACCCAGTACGCACCCCTGGAGGGAGACATGGAGAAGACCGCCGACATCCTCCTCCTCGTCCGCCCGGACTACACCATCTACGACGAGGTGCGTAAGACCCGGGACTTCGAGGTCTTCGCCGACATGCGGCTCGCCGGCGTGGGCATGATCGGCGTCGTGCACGCGACCCGGCCCATCGACGCGATCCAGCGCC
>JBDOKE010000068.1:0-1997 GCA_039833815.1 Methanobacteriota archaeon
TGGAGATCTCGCACTGCATCGAGCGGGTCGGGGACTACTCGTGCAACATCGCGGAGGTCGCGGACCGCATCGGCACGCTTTCCGAGCTGGAGTGCTGGGACGACCTCAAGCGGGCGGCCGAGCGCGCCCGGTCCATGATCTCCACCGCGTACGACGCGTTCCTCTCCCTGTCCAAGGACCGCGTGAAGGAGGCGGCCGATCTGGTGTACCGACGGGAGGAGGACGTTCACGATCTGATCGTCAAGGTCTGCGACGAAGCGATCCGGGAGGCCGAGGAGTCACCGTCCCGCTCCCGGTACCTGTTCGCCGTCTCCCGCGTGACGAAGGACATCGAGCGGATCGCGGACAAGGCCGTCGACATCGTGGACTACACGCGAGAGCTGATCGAGGGGCGGCCGCGCGACCTGACCCCAGAACAGGAGGTGCGGGAGACCGTCCCGGCCGACACCGCGTGATCCCTGTCACAGCTTTAAGCTACCGACCCCGGGACCGACCCGGGGCGTCCCATGGAGGTTCCCTCGGGCTTCCTCCTCGGCGGCGTGAAGAAGGACGACGTCGGAGTGGGGCTGCTCTTCTCGGAGAAACCGTGCTCGGTGGCCGGGGCGTTCACGCGTAACACCCTACGCGCGGCCCCAGTCGAGTACTCCGAGGAGGTGTGCGCCCGCGGACGGGCCCGCGGGATCATCGTCAACAGCGGTCACGCGAACGCGCTCACCGGCGAGGAGGGGATGCAGGACGTACTCCGGATGGCCGACGGGGCCTCCCGGCTGTTCGGCGTGCCCGACGACGAGGTCCTGGTCTGCTCAACCGGGGTCATCGGCGAGCGCCCGCCCGTGGACCGGATCCTCCGCCTGGCGGAGAAGGTCTGGGAGTCCGGGATGGGAGCCGACCCGAAGCACGTCCGCGCCTTCAACCGGGCCATCATGACGACGGACACCCGGGAGAAGCTCTCCTCGTACTCGGGCGACGGGTGGTCCCTCCTCGGCGTGGCCAAGGGAGCCGGGATGATCCACCCGAACATGTCCACCATGCTCGCCTTCCTGATCACGGACGTCCGAGCCTCACCCCGCAGGCTCGCCGCCACGCTGCGGGCGTCCGTGGAGGACACGTTCAACATGATCAGCGTGGACGGGGACGAGAGCACCAACGACACCGTCCTCCTGCTGGCCAACGGGGCCTCCGGGCTCGAGCTGGGTAAGGACGTGCCGGTGTCGGAGTTCGAGGACGCGGTCCTGCGCGTGTGCGAGGACCTGGCCCGCGAGATCGCCCGGGACGGCGAGGGCGCGACCAAGCTGCTGGAGGTGGAGGTGCGCGAGGCGCGATCCAAGGAGGAGGCCCGCAGGGCCGCCCGAGCCGTGGTCTCCTCCAACCTGGTCAAGGCCGCCCTCTTCGGAGAGGACCCGAACTGGGGGAGGGTGGGGGCGGCGATCGGCGCCGCCCGCGTCGACGTGGACCCGGACTCCCTCAGGATCTCCTTCGAAAGCTCCAAAGGCCGCGTTGTGACCTACGACGGCGGGCCCGTCGAGTTCGACGAGAGGCGCGCCGCCCGGGTCCTGTCGGACCGGGAGGTTCGGATCGTGGTGGAGCTGGGCACGGGACGCGCGTCCGCCCGCGCCTGGGGGTGTGATCTGACCTACGACTACGTCGAGATCAACGCCGAATACCGCACGTAACGGCGGGGCGGGTCACGTGCCGGAGGAGGCCGTCGAGCTCAAGGGTCACATCATCGACTCCCTCATCCTGTCCAAGGTGCTGGACACGATCATGGAGATGGGCGGGGACTTCGAAATCCTGGAGTTCGAGGTCGGAAAGCGCAAGACGGACCCCAGCTACGCCCGGATCCTCGTGAAGGCGGACGATCCCGACCACCTCAGCGAGATCATTACGGAGCTGAGAAAATACGGCGCGGTGCCCGTCGAGTCGGACGAGGTCCGGGTGGAGCCGGCCCCCGCCGACGGCGTCTGCCCGCGCGGCTTCTACACGACCACGAACCATCG
>JBDOKE010000069.1:0-4096 GCA_039833815.1 Methanobacteriota archaeon
CCGTGCACGCGCCACCGAATGAGCTCCGCCAGCGCCACCATCGCCGCGCCCACGCCCAGCATGCGCGGGAGAACGTACGCCATCCGCCGACCCGCCCGGCGCAGCGCGTCCGCCAACGCCTCTCGAACCCGGGGCCTGGCCGCTTCGGGACCCACCGGATCGGGGCTCGAGCCGCCCGACCGGTCCCGACGTCGACCGTACAGCAGCAGCGCCGGAACGGTCTGGATCAGGGCCGAGAGCAGGAGCGCCCCCACGTACTCCAGCCCGAGCCGGGGCCCCAGGATCGCCAGCGCGGCGAAGAAGGGACCCTTGATGAACAGCTCCCCGACCGTCGTGGGCAGCGTCGTCGCCACGACGAGCAGGATCACGTCCCGATCGTCCAGCCGCCCCTCCCGACGCAGCTCCGCGAGCATCGGGTAGCTGGCGCTCGGGCTCACCAACGACGCCGCCAGCGCCGAGGCGGCCTCCGGCGTGAGCCCCCACCTCGCCGCCCGATCGCCGATCAACCGACCCAGCCGCTCGTGTACCCGCAGCCGCGTCATCATCGAGGCCGCGAAGAAGCCGAGGAAGACCAGCGGCGCCACCTTCAGCACCGTCAGCAGGAAGTCCAGGACCGCCCGCGCCAGGTGCGGGACCATCGAAACGCTCCCTTGGACGCCGCTCCCGGGGCCGCGCTAGGAGGAGAGGAGGGCGACCCGGCTGGGCGGGGACTCGTCCACGAGCTCGAACCCGGCGTGCTCGGCGATCTCGGCGGCGAACCGCTTCACCTCCTCGTGGCTGGGCATGTGGTCCGGTGTCATCCGGAACGCCGCCCAGCCCACGCACATGAACCCCTTCACCTCCACGTAGTCCGGCTCCACCTCCGCCAGCAGCCGGCCGAAGTCCTCCGCGGTTCCCTCCATGTTCCACCCCTTGATCGCGGTGATCCGGATCACGGTGCGGCAGCCGAGGGAGTCCAGCAGCTCCAGGGTCCTCCGGATCCGCTCCCAGGAGTCCGGGACCGCGGGCCGGTTGATCCTCCGGTGCAGGTCCTCCGTGGGCGCATCCAGGGACACGTACAGCTGGGTGGGCTCCCGCTCCAGCGACTCGATCCGGTCGGGCCGCAGCCCGTTGGTGACCAGGAAGGTCGTCTTGAACCCGTGCGCGTGGAACGCGTCGATAAGCTCGCCGATGCGCGGGTACAGCGTGGGCTCACCCGCCAGGCTGATCGCCGCGTGCCGGGGCTCCAGCGACTCCTTCCACCGCCTCCGCGCCTCGCCCTCCAGGTGCCCGTAACCCTGCAGGAAGCGTCGCTGCTCCTCGACGCTCCGCTCCACGATCAGGTCCGGGTCGTCCGGGTCGGGAACGTCGCTCACGCCCATCGTCAGCTCGACGGGCCGCCAGCAGTACACGCAGCGCTGCTGGCACCACGCGACCGTGGGCGTCATCTGCAGGCACCGGTGGCTCTCCACGCCGTAGAATCGGGCCTTGTAGCAGTGCCGCCCGTTCTTGATCGCCTCCCGGCACCAGTGGCAGGGTTTGACGGCCGAGTGCCTCCCCACGAGCCCGTACCCCTGCTTGCAGAGCACCCTCTCCACGCGGGCGTGAAGCAAGCCCGCCACCCCCCGGGCCCGACGTGCCAACCCTGGGTTAAATGGATCCGGGAGGCGCGCATCGTGGCCGACTCGGGGGCCGCGGCCGGGGCAACACTTAAGTACTCGGGCCGGTCGCCCCGGCCCGGGAGACGGGCCCGCGGTGTAGCCAGGTCTATCATGCGGGGCTCCAGGGGCCCGCCGATGACTGGCATGGGGTGTGCCGGGCCCTCGTGAGGAGCCCCTTGGAGCTCTGAGGCGGGTCGAAGACACCCCGTGACCCGGGTTCAAATCCCGGCGGGCCCACCAGCGCCAATCGTTCTGAGTCTAATAACGTTCAGGCCGGCCCGCCCTCCTTAGCAGGTGACCGACGACAGCCGTCACGGCCCCCAGCGCCGTCGACGTCTCCAGCGAGATCCCACGGCCCGTGATGTCCAGGTGGTGCTCCGCCCGCTCCAGCACCTCATCCGGCAGCCCGCGCCGACCCAGCCCGAAGACCAGAGTTACGGAGCGGGGTCGCAGAACGAGCTCCACCACGTCCTCCGGCTCGATCGCCTTCTCGGGCTCCGGTCGGCACGTGGTGGCGATGATCGTGCCCAGCTGGGGAGGGAAGCCGGGGTCCGGGTAATCGTACACCTCCAGCAGATTACGCTCGGCCAGCTCCAGCACCTCCCGCCCGGAGGCGCCGATCGTCGTCTCCCGAGCGACGAGCTCCGCCAGCTCCCGCGGCGTCTCCACCCCGACATCGTCCAGCGGGAAGCCGAGCAGCGCGAGCTTGAAGTCGTAGGCCACGCAGAGTGGGGCCGCCCGGGCGATCATTCGGGTGTGGATCTCGTGGTACCGGCTCGGATCGTACGAGTTGTACAGGGCGACGGTCACGCGGCCGACGCGCTCACGCCCCACCGGAAGACTCCCCCCGGGTCACCCCGGTGGCGACGAAGTGGGCGACGCGGATGGGCTCGGGGAGCCGGTGGCGCGTCGCCGTCCGCTTCAGCACGAGCTCCGCGACGCGCGGCTCGATCCCGGCGCACTGGTAGTAGACCGGGGGTTCCCCGCGCCTGGTGACGGTCCGGTACACGGGGCCCGCCCGGAGCACCATGCGCCGCCGCTCCTCGGTCCGGTCCAGGTTCTCCAGCGCGGAGATAATCGAGGCGAGGTCCGGCTCCCGCTTGATCACGGCGATCACCGGGAGACCGGTCTCCTCGTGCAGCCGCTGGATGTCGAGCACGTTGAACCCGGCGAAGGTGACCCCGTCGGTGAGTATCACGCGAAGCTGGGGCTTGTGCTTGGATCGGTTGACCATCTCCACGAGCCGATCCGTGGCGTCGAGCCCGTCCACGGTGACTTCGGTGCACATGACCCCATCGACCCATTTACCGCCCCGCATCACGACGCCGACGACGAGGGTACGGTCATCCTCGGGGCCGTAGTGACCGTCGTCGACGCCCAGAACCCGGATCTCGGGCTTCACCTCCCGGAGCCTCAACTCTCGGCCTCCTCCAGGGCCCCCTGAAACTCCCTCCGCGCCTCCTCAATTAGCTCCAGGAGCTCGTCGATGGCCTCCCATAGCGCCTCCCTGGCGTCCACGTCCTCGTCCATGGCGCGGATCCTCACCTTGGGCGGGACGTGCTCCCTCTCGTCCTCAACCTTGTGCCGCTTGCCCAGCACCGGGTGCTCGATGCGGTAGGTGGCCACGATACCATCCTTCCGGTTGAGCGCCCACTTCAGCAGGTTGCAGAGCGTGTGGTCCTCGCTGGGCAGCTCGAGGAGCACCTCCTCCCGGTCGTACTTCTTCACCTTAACCTCCACCTCGGGTAGCCGCACGGGTAGTCCCCCTCACAGGCGCTCTTCGAACTCCAGCAGCTCCTCGAGGGTGCGACCGCGCTCGCGCCCCTCGCGCTTGAGCTCGGACGCGAGCTTTTCAAGCTCCTTCAGGGTCCGCTCCGGGTCCCTCTTCAGCTCGCAGCGCCCGTCCTCAGCCTCGCGGAGGATGCCCCGATCGAGCGCCGCGTAGGCCAGGTCCATCGGGTCCAGGCCGTACTCGTGGCAGACGAGGGTGAGGAGGCGCCGCACGGGCTCGGAGGCCGCGTAGAATCGCGCCTCCTTGTAGAGCTCGGCCAGCTCGCGCACGATCTCCTTGAGCTCCCTCATTGGGGCGTCCGTGGTGAGCCAGGGCCCGCGCGCCTCGGCCCGGTGCCCGCGCCGCTTCAGGACCTGGGCCAGGAGCTCGGAGGGGACCTTCGGGGCGCCGGCCTCGCGGCAGATCGTGCTCAGGTGCAGCCGCACCCGCTTCTCGTCCTCGGACTCGGTCAGGACGGTCTTGCGCAGCTCTCCCAGCCGCCGGATGTAGGCGTCCACGGCCGCGTGCGGTCCGAACACCTTCACCTTGACCCGGGTACCCTTCGCGTCCAGGAAGGCGTCGACGCCCCGGGTGCGCTCGTTCTCCACCGCGCGGATGAACTTGCGCACCGTGTCCTGATCTGGGAAGGAGAAGGTGACCTCCCGCTTCTCCATCCGGGTCAAGC
>JBDOKE010000070.1:0-18679 GCA_039833815.1 Methanobacteriota archaeon
AAAATGATCCGCCGGGGTCGGGCCGGACTGGTCAACGAGTACACGAGGGCGGTGAGGCCGGAGGGGAACCGGACGGCCCGGGAGCTCATGGAGCGGGCCTTCGAGCCGGAGGACCGACCGTGGCGGGGGTTTCCCACGATTCCAGAGTCCGCGCTGGCCCTGCGGGAGGAGGTGGAGGACCACGACGCGAGCGAGGCGGGCGTCGAGCCCGATTTCGGCGTCGGAACGCACGAGGGGTGCATCTGCGATCGGATCCTGCGCGGCCTGGCCGCGCCCGAGGATTGCCCCCTCTTCGGTCGGGAGTGTACTCCAACGAACCCGGTAGGCCCGTGCATGGTCTCGGAGGAAGGACCCTGCTTCATCCGGTACCGGTTCGGTGGAGGTAAGTGAATGAGCGTGGACCACTGGCTGCGGCGGCTGGAGCGGGCTCTGGAGGAGCGGGAGCGTGATCGGGTCCCGGACCCGGCGCTGGCGGTCGGCCTGGTGGTCCTGGGCCCCACGGTCTCGACCGCGGCCATCGTGGTCGTGGTGGCGGGGTTCTTACGAGTCTCCGGCGCCCCCCTCGACAGGGCCGGCGACTTGGCGATCCCGCTGGGCTTGCTGAACCTCGTGGCCTCGTTTGCGGTCGTGAACGCGGTGCTGACGTACCTGGTCATCCGGGGAACCAACTTTCACCTGGAGTGGTCGGAGCGGTTCTTCCGCGCGCTGATCGAGGTTCTCTACCGCGCGGAGGTGATCCCCCGCCGGTGCTACCTGGCCGCGATCCGCAAGCTGGAGGGGCTGTCAGGGTCGGGGAGGATGGACGAGTCCCTGTGGGCGGTGGTGGGGTTCCTCACCCTGGGACTCTCCTGCCTGTACGTGCTGTGCCGGGTGTACGGTCGGGCTCGTCGGCATGAGGAGCGGGAGGTCGCGATCGTGGAGCTGCTCGGCGAGTACCTGGGGTCCGGGGTGGAGCTGCGTCGTCGCATTCTGCGCGAGGATGTGGTGGCCTACGCCCTGCTCGCGCTGTTTCTACCGCCCACGTACCCGCTGCTCGTGTACCGGGTGTTTCGGGACCTGAACCGGCACCTGAACGCTCACCGGAGGTTCGAGCGTGAGCTGGTGGAGCGGGTTTTCTCGTGAGTCAGTCCCCGGTCAAGGCTTCCCGCCAGCGCTCGTACACCCGCTCGCAGGCCTCCAGCACGTCCCTCGGCGTGATCTCACCGCGCGTTCTCAGGGCGGCGGCCACCTGGGAGCCGCCGGCGCCGACCCCCTCCTTCACGTACCCGCGCTCGTACAGGGTGAACCCACGGTACCGGGACCGGGAGAAGCCCGGGTCCGCGGAGAAGAGGGCGAACCGGCCCACCTGGCGCAGCAGCCCTAGGAGGTCCGAGTCCTCGTCCTCCACCACGTACTTGGTCGTACCCACGAACACGCGGCCCGGATCGTACTCGCCCAGCTCGGAGAGGCACGCAAGCACGGCGGCCATCTGCGTGCCTCCGGCCAGCAGGACCGGCGTCCGACATCCCTTGAGGATCCCGAGCACGGCGGGTATCATGGGGTCACCGAACCGGCGGGCGGCCTCGTGCGGATCCAGGTCGCCGGGCTCGACCCCCTGCGCCCTCAACCCCTCCCGCACGACCTTCTCCTTGATCTCGTGCGGCGTCTCGTGGGAGCTGCTCGCAAAGCGGCCCCACACCTCGTACCCGAGGGCGGCCATCACCGCCATCGCCGTGGTCGTCCCGCCCGGCACGCTCTCGCCCACGGTCAGGAAGCCCACGTCCCGGCTCAGCTCGCGGCCCAGCAGCCGCCCCGATTCGAGCAGATCCTCGTACGCGTCCTCGGACAGGGCCGGGCCCTCGCGGAAGTCCCGAGCCACCTCCCCGCCCAAATCGATGCAGGGGCAGGCGGGCTTCACGGCCACGCCGGCGTTCGCGGGCAAGAAGGGGAGGGAGGCCAGCTCCATGGCCGCCCGCGTAATCACGGCCGGGGAGGGCGCGCCGGCCGGGTTCTGGGGCGCGTCCTCGGCGTTCACGATTCGGTCCAGGTAAATCAGCTCCACGTCCCCGGCCGGCGTGTGGAACGTGAGCTCCGGCGTGCGGCCGGCCGCGGAGATGCCCGGGATCAGGCTGATCTCGGTGTTACCGATCACGCAGACCAGGATCGTGCGTTCGCCCAGGCACGCCCTGAGCGCGTCGTGAACGGCCCTCCGGTCCCCGTAGGCCCGGATCCCGGGGAGGACCTCCCCCAGGTCCGTCAAACGATCCACTCCCTGGGCAGGCTGGTGAGCACCTCGCACCCATTTCCGCGGACGACCACCATCTCCTCCACCCTGACCCCGAACCGCTCGGAGTACAGGCCCGGCTCCACGGTGATCACGGCGCCCTCCGGCAGCTCACCCCGGAGTCGACCCTCGTGCACGGTCACCCCCACGTGATGGCCGAGGCTGTGGGGGAACGTGAAATCCCGAAACTCTCCCTCCATCTCCTCTCGGACGCGCTCCTCCACCTCCTTGGGATCCACCCCGGCCCGAAGCTCCCCCAGGGCGCGCTCCAGGGCTTCGCAGACGGTTTCCAGCACCGGAACCGCGTCCCCCTCTTCCGCGCACACGGTCCGCGTGACATCCGTGCAGTAGACGTACCTCAGGCCGAAGTCGACGAGCATCGTGTGCCTCCACTCCCGCCGGTCCGGGCTGGGTCGATGGTGCGGGACGCCGGAGCCCTCGTCGTAGCCTACGATCGGGTCGAAGGAGGGGGAGATCCCGAGCTCCCGGGACCGGGCCGCGAGTTCGGCGGCCACCTCGCTCTCGGCCCGTCCCTCCTCGGGTATCAGGGACCGGAGGATCCCCTCGGTGACCTCGACCAGCCCTCGGATCGCCTCCACCTCGCCCTTCGTTTTGGATAGCTTAACGTTCCGGACGCTGCTCGAGACCTTCAGCCGGTAGCACGGAACGTATTCGGGGGCGCGCCGGGAGTCGCTGACGCGGGCCGGCGGTAGGTCCCGGGCCTCCTCGCGCTCGAGCACCTCCACCTCCTCCGGGATGGGCCACTCCCGAACGGCGGGTAAGTCCATCTTCGGAACGAGGAGCGCGTACCGCTCCTCCTCGAAGTCCGCGTAGAATGCCAGGCCCGGGAAGTGCGCCGCCCACTTCACGTTGTCCCGGCGAATCAGCACGCACCGCTCTCCGTTGCAGGCCTCCTCAAGCTTCCTCATCTTCTCCTCGAACGTCCTCCTCAGCGTCTCCTCCACCCGGTTCAACGTCCCTCTCAGCCGGCTCCTCTTCACCCTCCCCAACCTCCAACCCGCCCTCGGAGAGCTCCACGACGGACCGGTAGACCTTGAGGACCTCGAGCGCGCTCTCGCGGGAGGGGGCGGCGATCCGGCGGTCCCCAACGACGACCTCGACCCCGAGGGCCTCCCCGAGCTCCTCGACCACGCCCGGGTCCACCTCCTCCGGGGACAGGCCCACCTCCCGGCAGACCTCCTCCAGGCTCACCGGCACCAGGCGGCGCTCCCGTTCCTTCAGCCGCTCCCGGAGCTCCCGCACCCGCCCCTGAAGTCGTTCCACCTCGCGCTCCAGCCGCTCCCGCTCCTCCTCCAGCTCCTCCCGCTTCTCCTCCGACCGCTCGAGCTCCTCCTTCAACTCCTCGATCCTGCGCTGCTTGTCCTCCACCTGCTCCTCCAACTCCTCCAGCTCCTCCAGGCGCTCCTTCAGGTCCTGGAGCTCCTCTCGCAGCCGCTTTAGCTTGATCAGGCCCTTGAGGCCGGCCCGGATGAGGGCGTTGCGGAGCTCCCGCTCCACGATGTCCAGGTTGACGTGCTCGACGTCGTGGCCGAGCGGGAGCTTAACGCGCTCCACGTGTCCCACGAGGTCCTCGAGCTCCTCCTGGAACTCGCTGGCCAGTTTCCGGCCGGGCTTGTCGGCGTCGGTGGCGATGAGGACCACGTCCGCGCCCTCGGCCGCGCGGCGGGCGATGTGGGCGTGGGTGGTGGGGATGATGGAGGTGATAGTGACGTTGAACTCTCCTCCGAGGGCCATCCGCTGGAGGACCTTGGAGATGATCTCGGCGTCGGCGGCTCCCTCCACGATCACTCGGACGTCGACGGGGGACCGCTTGCGTCGTGGGGGCATCGCCGAGGCTCCCTCAGCGCCGCCGCTGCCGGTTGTACTTCTTGTTCTGCCAGTTGTACTTCCTCATCCGCCGCGAGCGGCCGAAGCCGCAGGCCGCGCAGTACCCCTTCCGCACGTGGTAGGCCCGTCGACCGCATCGGCGGCACCGGACGTGGGTCTTCGTCTTGTTGCGCTTTCCGAAGGAGGGCGTACCCTTCGTCACGTCCGATCACCCCCCTGACGGCTACCCGACCTCCGCTGGGGATATTAAGGTGACACTGTCGCCTCGGACGAGCACGCGGCCCAGCCGCACCTCGGAGTCCCCGGAGATCTCGACGCAGTCGTCCAGGACCAGGTTCAGGTGTCCGTCGAAGGACACGAGGCGGCCTCGGAGCGTTTTCCCGGTCTTCAGCTCCACGATCACGATGTCATCCAAAAAATCCCTCAGCGCATCGCGCGGTCTCAACGGGTAAGGACCCCCGTCGCGCGGTGGGGGATGCGCGCATGAAGGTTTCTCGGCGGCATCCGATCTCGGAGAAGGAGCTGGAGGGTGTGCTAAGGGAGGTTCGGGAAGTCGTTGGGGTGGACCTTGGGGAGGTCCTGTCGGGCGGAGAGCTGGTGGAGCTTGGGTACGTGAAGGGCTCGAAGGTGGAGCGCATACTCATCGCCCGGGGCCGGGTGGTGGCGTTCGAGTGGAAGGAGCGGTGGTTGCCCACGCTGCACCCGCTGCTGGAGCTGGGGGCTGGGGCGTTCGGGCACGCGGTGATCGTGGACATGGGGGCCGTCAAGCCGATCGCCTCGGGTGCGGACGTCATGGTGCCTGGGATCGTGGAGGCGAGGGGAGAGTTCGAGCGCGGTGATGGGGTGGTGGTGCTGGACGAGAGGAACGAGCGGCCGTTGGCCGTGGGTATCGCCCGGTTCGACGCGTCGGAGATCGAGCGGAGGGATCGGGGTCGCGCGGTGGAAAACGTGCATCACGTGGGGGACGAGCTCTGGGAGGCGCGGTTCTGATCCTACCGTCCGGCCCACCACTACCGCTTGCCGAACAGCCCTTTGATGATCTTGGAGAGGACGCCCTCCTTGTCCGGAACCTCCACCTCGTACTCGATGCCCAGGATCTCCGCGGCCAGTTTCTTGAACGCCTGGGCGGCCGCGGACTTGGGGCTGCGCACGACCACGGGCTCACCGAACGCGGCGGCGCGGCGCACCTCGGGGTCCTCCGGGATCTCGGCCAGCACCCGGGTTTCCAGGATCTTCTCGACCTCTTCCTTGGTAAGCTCGGTTTTATCCTTGGTCACCCGGTTGACGGCGGCCCCGGTGATGCTCGTTCCTACGCGCTCGGCCACGGCCTTGACCTTCAGCGCGTCGGTGATGGAGGCGATCTCGGGGTTCACGACCAGCAGGCACTCGGTCGCGGCGGAGAGTGCCGTCAGCGCGTCGCGGCCCAGTCCGGCGGGCCCGTCGATGAGGAGGAAGTCGGCCCGGTCCACGATCCACTCAACCACCTCGCGCAGGCGCTCCGGGTTCGCCTTACGGATACCCTCGAGCGAGATACCGGCCGGAACGACTTTCACGCCCTTGGGTCCCTCGTACACGGCCTCTTCAACGTCGGCCTCACCGGCCAGCACGTCGTGCAGGGTGACGGGGGCGTCCTCCATCTGCAGGATTAGGCCGAGGTTGGCCATGGCGATGTCCGCGTCCAGGATGTAAACCTCGCCGTTCATGTCCGCGAGGGCGGTTCCCAGGTTGGCGGTCACGGTCGTCTTACCGGTGCCACCCTTACCCGAGGCGATGCAGATGGCCCTACACCCATCTCCTCCTCCTTCTGACTCCGCCAAGCTCGCTACCCCTCATTCGGGGACTCGGCCTTGGATCCGGAGGACTCCGCGGCGTGTCCGATGAGGAGTTCCAGTTTAGATGTTAGGGATTTAGCTATTTTCTCGCATTTTTCGTCGACTTCTTCGGGGTCCGATTCGACGACGAACGCGATTAAGACGTCTTTATAGGGTTTTACCGCCAGGGTTTTCCCGGACTTGGTTCCGAGCTTCACCCACTCTAAATGAACCTCCATGTAGTCATCGAGAAGATCGATGAGCCGGCTGATCTCGGCGGCGGCGCGGTCCGGCTCCCGGATGCCCTGGGAGTCCACCACGAGGCCCTGCCGGTCGGTGATCACGTACGGGACCTCAGACTCCTCCTTGGTCGGCGAGGGAGTCTTGGCGGACTCCACGACCATGCTGAGGTCGCTGCGGAGCATGAACACGTCGGCGTCCGAGGGCGTGGTCTTGGTCTCGCAGATCGCCACGCTGCCGTTCACCTTGACGGCGAGGTAGTTCGAGCCCTCCTCGGAGGACACGATGATCGTGTCGGCGTCCCGCGCCGTCTCGAACACCCGCTTGATCGCGTCGATGAGCTCGTGATCGAAGGATCCGTCGCCCGACATGCCGATGGGCTTACCTCGCTCGTCGATCACCGCCATCCACTCGAACCCGAAGTACTCGCGAAGCTCGTCCAGCGCCTTGGACATGTCCTTCCGGGCGGTCTCGACGAGTTTCTCCGGTTCCAGCTGCTTGGAGGCGATCTGCAGGGCCCGCTGGATCGCCTCCTCGCGGGCCTCTCTCACGTGCTCATCCTCGGGCTCCTCTACCCGCTCTTCCTCCCCTCTCCCTTTGAACAGACGCTTGAACTTGCCCACGATGCGGGCCACGGTACTCAGCACCCTAAGACCTCCTGCGGGGGCTTTTGGTGGGGGAGGGGAACGGTTATAGCTGCTTGGCGATTTCCTCGGCCGCCTCCTGGGCCCGTAAGCGGATTAATCCCAGGTTGGCGTCCGGGTCGGTGATGAGGACCAGCGTCGCCTCCTCGCTGACCGCGATGATCATCACCTTGCCCTCGGTGGACTCGATCAGCATCTGCTCAAGGTCGCCCAGGTCCATCTCGTCCACGACTCGCTCTCCCGATCCGTACACCGTGGTGGCGATGGCGCCGACCACCTCGGAGTCGATGTCCGGCGGCACGGCCTCTGCGATAATCAGACCGTCGCTGGAGACGACCAGGGAGCCGTGCACACCATCCACTCGGTTCAGGTCGGCCAGCACCTTCTCGATCAAGCGAGGAACCCCCGGCCCTGTGCTGAACTTAACGCTCAAAAATAAGGCTTAATTGATTTGGGCTCGGGGGGACCGTCGTGGGCGCCCTAACGGTAACGATTTCGGGTCTCTCAACGCTGCTGCTGGCGGTTATCGCCTACACGGTGGGGAGCGTGGGTCGGATGATCGGGTCCCGGGCCGTCGCCGTCGCGGGACCGATCGCGCTGGGGGTCACGGCGGGCACGTTCCTTGTCGTGCCGGCGCTCACGGACCTCCCGGCGGTGGTCTCGGAGTTCTGGAGCGGTAAGCCGGTGCTGGCCAAGGTGACCGCGTCCCCGTCGGACCTGCCGAAGGTGGTGAAGGAGCTGCGGCGCCTCGGCGCCAAGACGGTGGATCGTCGGGTACGGCTGGAGCTGACGATGGGGGAGAGGGTGAACCCGGAACGGCAGCGCTGGATCGAGCGGAAGGTGAGGATCGCGTTCCCGGGCGTCGTCGGGGCGCGGTTCGTGGGGCCCAGCAAGCTGGTGCTGGTCGTGGACACCTCCCGCGTTCGACTGGAGGACGTGCCCAAGCTGGCCGACCGGGTGTCCTGGTGGATCACCTACACGAGCGGGTACGTGGTGGTGGGTGCCTCGTCGGTGCTGCGGGTGCGGGCCGGTAGGAGCGCGCTGGCCCGGGTGCAGGAGGAGTTCCGCGGTCTGGTCAACGTGAAGGTGCTGTACGATCCCTCGCGGGTCGTGAGGGAGCGGGTGGCCAGATCCCTCCCGTCGCCGCTCGAGGCGCTGGCGATGACGGTGAGTGGGTTCGCGCTGCTGGGCGTTACCGGCTGGTACGGCGTGGTGGGCCGGGCGGTGAGCGCGGTGGGCTCGTGGTGTCGAAAGGTCAGGAGTAGGGTGGGAGGGCGAGAGGGGAGGGTCGTGCGGCTTGGTAAGGTTGGTAAGGTTCGACGCTAGCCTGCTCGACTCGCTGCTGGAGGCCAGTCGGAGGAATCACCCCGAGGAGTTCTTCGCGGTGCTGGGGGGCGAGGTGCGCGGGGAGGAGGTGGTCGTGGACTCCCTGCTGATCGTCCCGTTCGAGGCGTCGGACACGGGGGCCGTGTTCGACCTGATGTCCGTCCACCTGCGGGGGGCGGTGGGCACGTTTCACTCGCACCCGTACGGGGAGCCCGTGCCCTCCGAGGATGACCTGCTCCTGTTCCGGCGGTTGGGGGCCGTGCACGCGATCGCGGCCTACCCGTACGATCGGCGGAGCGTGCGTTTCTACGATAAATCCGGCAGAAATATAACCGAGCTGGTTGCGCTCGCGGACGACCGATGACGAGGCGAACAACCGCGGATTCGCGTTTTCGTGAAGATCCTGCGACCACGCCGAGGCGGGATGAAGAGATCGAGGTAGGCCGACCCCGCGAATGACGAGCCCTGGGGTACTTGACCGTGGCGCGCTCGCTCCGGGTGGGTGACATTAGGGTCCGCCCGCTGGGGTTCGAGAGCCTCGGCGTCCGGTCCATGGCCACGCTGATCGAGACCCCGGACGTGACCGTGCTCGTGGACCCGGGCGTGTCCATTCCGCCGAAGCGGTACGGGCTGCCCCCGTCCGATGAGGAGTGGGAGGCGCTGGAGCGGGTGCGGGAGGAGATCCAGCGAGCGGCGGACCGGGCGGACGTGATCACGATCTCGCACTACCACTACGATCATCACACGCCGTTCATGGAGCGGGAGTACGAGGCGTGTGACGAGGAGACGGCCAAGGAGCTCTACGCGGACCGGCTGGTGCTCCTTAAAGACCCGGAGGAAAACATCAATCCGAACCAGATGCGGCGGGCGAAGGCGCTCACGGGTCGGCTGGAGGAGGAGGGCGTCGAGCACAAGGTGGCCGACGGGCGATCGTTCGAGTTCGGGGGCACTCGGCTCGAGTTCTCACCACCGTTCCCGCACGGGCCCGAGGGGACCCGTCTGGGCTACGTCCTGTGCCTGCGCGTCCGCACGGACGACGCCACGGTCCTGCACGCGTCGGACGTGCAGGGACCCGTGCATCGGCCGGCCCTGGAGTGGATCGTGGAGGATCGGCCCGACCTCGTGCTGATCAGCGGTCCACCCACCTACCTCCTAGGCTTCCGGTTCTCGAAGGAGAACCTGGAGAAGGCCACCGAGCATCTGCTGGAGATGTCGGACCGGGTGGGCCGGGTGATCCTGGACCATCACCTGCTCCGGGACAAGAGGTACCGGGACCGGCTGTCGGAGGTGTACGGCGAGGAGAACGTGGTCACGGCCGCCGAGGCGATGGGGGAGGAGGAGCGGCTGTTGGAGGCGTACCGGGACGAGCTGAGCGGGGAGAAGTAAGGTGCTGGAGCGGGTGGGGCGCGCGGTCTGGAAGCTCACTGCGGTGACGGGGTACCTTGTGGTCAACCTTCCGTGGCTGTTGGTGAAGGCGGTGCGCGAGGGCCCCCGGAAGTCGGCTCGGATGGCCTCGCAGCTGGCCGACTCGGCCGAGCGCTCCGTGGAGATCTTTCATCGAATGATGAAGGCGGCACGGGAGACGGTGGAGGCGGTTCGGGAGGGCCGGGTCTTCCTTCCGGAGCTGGAGGAGGTGCCGTTTCGCGACCTCGAGGTCCGGGACGTGCGGATCGCGGCCGCCCCCCGGATGCCGTGGGACATCCCGGCGCTGATCCTGCAGTTGTCGCTGATCGCCACCGTAATCTTCACGGTCTTGGAGGAGGTGGTCGCGCCCCCGATCTTCCTCTGGGAGATCCTGTCCGTCCTCTCCGTGTTCGTTGCGGCCTTCAGCCTGGGCTGGCTGCGCCGCGTTTCCCCGTTCGAGGACCATTGGCGGCCCTACCGGCACGCCACGATGGTCATCTTGGGGGCGGTGTTCCTCTCGGCCCTGCTCACCAACGTGCCCCAGCTCGTGGCCCTGATGCTGCCGATCGAGCTGACCCTGCCGGGGCTCGTGTCCTTCGGCATCCCCATCTTGGGCGTCGTTCTGGCGCTGTTGGAGGTCCGGCGTCGGTTTGACCGGGACTGGACCCTGGGCGTGGTGATCAAGCGGGCGGGTGAGAACCGGGTCGTGGTGGTCGTGGGCAGCGACCTGGCCGCAAACACGCTACCGGGCGAGTACGAGGTCAAGGGAGATGCCGAGCCCGGGACCCTGGTGGTCGTGAGGGTGAGGAAGCGGCCGTTCTCGGTGGCGGGGTCGGAGCCGTGTGAGATCGTTGGAGAGTGGAGGTGATCCCCTCGGCCAGCCATCCTCTCCTCACGGACCGCGCTCGGCTAACAGCTCAGTCGTCATCGGGGGCCCGCAAAGGTGACGGGAAGTGAGCGCCTGGAAGAACTTTTCCGACGTGCCGTCGCCTCGGGCCGGGGTCGGCTACGGGTTCCGCGGGATCCCGGGGAGATTCGACTGGACGTGAACGCCGTTCGCGAGCTCGTGCACGCCGCGCTGGAGCTGGACCACTACCTCACGCGCACCGCCCCGGATCACGTGGTAACGGGCCGGGAGGCGCGGGAGGTAGCCCGGCTGCTGAACGACATCGTCTCAAGCGTGGAGCGGCTCTCCGGGCTGGAGGCTGAGGCGGAGGCGAGCGAGGAGCGGGTGCGTGAGGAGTTTCGGGACGCGGTGTTCGTCGTCGTGCGGGGGAGGGAGCGCAAGGTGCTGCGGGAGCTGGTGGAGCGACCGGTCGTGCAGGCGGGCGGCCCGCTGATCCCTGAGGATTACCGGGAGGTGAACCCGAACCTGCCGAAGGAGCTGCCCGAGGGGATCGTGAAGGCGGCGAGGCGGGCCCGTCGTGAGGTGGAGGAGAGCGTGAGGCGGTCGGGCGCGCGGCGGCTGGTGCTGGTGCGGGAGCGGGGGGACAGGGTCGGCGAGGTGCTGGAGCGGGAGCTGCCGGAGATCGCGGAGGAGCTGGGCGTGGACTTCGAGGTGATCGAGGTGGAGGACTTCTCGGAGCTGAGCCCGGCGGACCTGCTGAAGGGGTCGGGCGGTTGACGGAGGTCGTGGAGACACCGTCGGGTGAGCGTCCGAGGATCCCGAGGAAGGCCCGGGTCACGTTCTCCCGGACGATGCCGGCCGTCCTGCCTGAGACCGTGGAGTTCACGGTGCGCGCGTACCGGGTCGAGCTGGAGCACGTGGTCGACGACGGCGAGGAGGTGGGGCTGAGGATCGAGGAGAAAAAGGACGGGACGAACGTGCGGGTGGTCCTGGGAAGGGCGCTGGAGGATGCGGTCGGGGAGCCGGCGATCGCCCACACCAGGAGCTGGGTGCGAGTGAGGGAGGTGGAGGAGTTCGTGGAGTCGGTGATCGACCCCTCGGAGCACTTCCTCACCGTGGTGGAGGGGGAGTTCCTGCCCCTCTCGGCCTTCGGGACGTCGGTCTTCCAGCTGTGGGAGGAGACCCTGGACTACATGGACTACCACGTGCGGCTCATGTCCAAGTACACCCTGAATCCGCGGAGGAAGCGCGTGCCGCGCTCGTGGATCGGGAAGCTCTTCGACCGGCTTTCCAAGCTGAGGAGGCACGTGCGGACCCTGGAGACCGTGCAGCGGCGGCTCCCGGACGTGAGGCTGGCCGAGGACGAGCGGTTTCAGCGGCTGAGGGAGGAGATCGAGCGGCTGACGTCGATCGCCGTCGAGAAGGACTACGTGCCGGAGGACGCGGTGGAGATGCTCCGAGAGGTTCTGAGGAGGATGGACGAGCTGGACGCGTACGAGCCGGAGGAGTCGGAGCCCGTGTACTACGTCTTCGCGGTCGACCTGTTCGACGGTGAGGTGACGATCCGGGAGCCGAAGACGCGCCAGTACGAGCTCCTCTCGGACCTCGTGGATGGGGAGAGCATCAAGCCGGTCCCGACCACGCTGTGCGATCTGGGCGAGGCGGAGTCCGTGGCCCGGGAGCTGATGGAGCGGGTGGAGGAGAACCGGTTGGAGGGGCTCGTGATCAAGCCGGAGCGGGAGGTGCCGGGCGCCCCGCACGCGCGGAAGGTGAGGGCGCGGTGGTACCTAAAGGGGATGAAGCTCACCTCACGGCTGAACCTGGAGGGATTCACGGGGGCGGCCGAGCGGGCCGCGAGGAACGAGACGCGGCGTGCCCTGGCGGCGATCGAGACGGCCTACCTGTACCGGGCGCTGCGGGCCCTCTCCGAGGGTAATTTGAAGCGGGCCGCGCGCATCGTCTCCGAGGCGGAGCGGACCGTTGAACGTATGTCGGAGTGGGACGATCCGACCGTGTGAGGGGGGGTGGGGGCTTGGGTAAGAAGACCCGGGAGGAGCGCGCCGAGCTACCCCCGGCCCGGGCGGGTATCCTGAGTTTCTGGGACGAGGAGGCTCCCGGGTACCGGGTTGACCCGGACTACGTGATCTACGCGTGCTTCCTTATCGCCGCGGTCCTGGCCATCCTGCACGTGATGGCCTCCGCGTAGCGGCGGTGCGTCGGCCGTTGGCGATCCACAGCTACGTGCCCGAGGACCCGCTGGAGGAGACGGAGCTGCCGGAGATCGTCTTCGTGGGGCGCTCGAACGTCGGTAAGTCCAGCCTGATCCGGGCCATCACCAGGGGAGGCGCCGACGTCCGGGTGGGTAAGCGCCCGGGCGTGACCAGGTGGCCGGTGTTTCACGAGCTGGACGGCGAGCTCGTGCTCGTTGACCTACCCGGGTTCGGGTTCATGAGGGGCGTCCCCCGGAGGCATCAGGAGCGCGTGAAGGATCTGATCGTGGAGTACCTAGAGACCAAGGACAACATCCTCTTCGCCGTGCACGTGGTGGACGCCAAGGCCCTGCCGGAGATCGCCGAGCGGTGGGAGCGGCGGGGCGAGATTCCAATCGACCGGGAGATGTTTCAGTTCCTCAACGAGCGTGGCCTGGACCCGATCGTGGCGGCCAACAAAATCGACAAGATCAAGCCGGTCCGGTTCGAGGAGCACATGGACCGGGTCGTGGAGGCGCTCGGCCTGTTCCCACCGTGGCGTCAGTGGCTGGACACGGTCTTCCCCGTCTCGGCCAAGACGGGCGAAGGGCTCGTGGAGCTCCTGGAGGCCCTGCAGGAGAGGGTAGAGAAGGCCGGGTACCCGGAGTTCGCCCGGTTTTTCCGCACCCGCTAGACCGTAGTCTCGAGGCGGGCCGGCTTGACCCTGCCACCCTCGATTCGAACTATTCGGGGCAGCCGGCCAGAGTACCCGACCAGCTTCCCGTGCACGATCAGCACGGCGTCCACGACGTCACCCGTGAGGTCGTCCGCGAGCTCGAGGGCCCGCTGCACGGCCTCCTCCGGGTCGTCACCACGGGTCAGGTTGCACACGGCGGTGGCCGCGGCGTCCGCCACGGAGGCCCGCTCGGCGAACACCGTGACCGCGTCCGCCTCACCCAGGCTGAAGGAGTGTCCGTACCGGCCGGAGCTCGTGCAGACGCCGACCGTGCCGCGCACCTCGAACCCGAGTCGCCCGGTGAGCGGGTGGTCCTCCGAGACGTACAGACCCACGATGACCGGACGGCGGGACCTCACCTGCACGTCGCCGCCGTTGTCCACGATGACGGTGGGGCGGGCGGACCGGGCGGCCAGCTCGGCGATCGAGCCGGCCACGGCGGCCATCGGCCCGACCCCGGTGAGCCTTGCGGCCCTGGCCATGGTCCGGACGATCCTCGGGGCCCGCTCGGGCACGCGGATCGGGACCTTGGCGGTGAGGAACTCGGGGTGCCGGTGTACGTAGGCGTCGAGCCGGCGTCGGTGGCGGCGGACGGCCCGGGCCGCGCGGTCGAGGTCCCGCCTCGAGTCCGCCGAGATGGTCACGTCGGTCTCCTCGATGATCACCCGGCGGGCGGGTCGCTCCGCACGCAACCTTATTTTTCCCCTCCATTGGGGTCGATGGGGGCGCACGTTGAAGTTCATCGTGGTGACGGGCGGCGTGGTCTCCGGGATCGGGAAGGGGATCACCACGGCCTCGATCGGACGGCTGCTGAGCGCGCGGGATATCGAGGTGACCGCGATCAAGATCGACCCGTACATCAACGTGGACGCCGGGACGATGAATCCGTTCCAGCACGGCGAGGTGTTCGTGACGGAGGACGGTGTCGAGACGGACCTGGACCTGGGGCACTACGAGCGGTTCATGGGGGTCACCCTCTCCGGCTCTCACAACATCACCACGGGGAAGATCTACCAGCGGGTGATCCGGAAGGAGCGGCGCGGTGAGTACCTGGGCGAGACGGTGCAGGTGATCCCGCACGTGACGGACGAGATCAAGTCCTGGATCCGGAACGTGGGTAGGGCGAGCGGCGCCGAGGTGGTTCTGGTGGAGATCGGCGGGACGGTCGGCGACATCGAGGGGATGCCGTTCTACGAGGCGGTTCGGCAGCTGCAGCTGGAGGAGGGCCGCGAGAACGTGATGTTCGTGCACCTGACGTACGTCCCGTACCTCAAGCACACGGAGGAGCTGAAGACGAAGCCCACGCAGCACAGCGTGAAGGAGCTGCGCAGCCTGGGCATCCAGCCGGACGCGATCGTCTGCCGGTGCGAGTACCCGCTGAGCGAGTCGGTGAGGCGGAAGATCGCGCTGCACACGAACGTGCCGAAGCGGGCGGTGATCGACGCGCACGACACGGATCTGGTCTACAAGGTCCCGCTCATGTTCGAGGAGCAGGGGTTCGGTGAGTACATCTGCGAGCGGCTGGGGCTGGACGGTGGGGAACCGGACCACTCGGACTGGGAGGAGTTCATCGAGCGCATCGAGGGCGCGGAGGAGGAGGTGAGGATCGCCGTGGTGGGCAAGTACGTGGACCTACCGGATGCGTACATCAGCATCCGGGAGGCGCTGGTTCACGCGGGCGCGGAGGCGGGCGTGCGCGTGGAGATCGACTGGGTGGACGCGGAGGAGCTGGAGGCCGGTCGCTCGGAGGCGTGGGAGCGGCTGCAGGAGGCGGACGGGGTGCTGGTGCCCGGCGGGTTCGGCAAGCGGGGCGTGGAGGGTAAGATCGAGGCGATTCGGTACGCGCGGGAGGAGGAGGTCCCGTTCCTGGGCATCTGCCTGGGGTTCCAGCTGGCCGTCGTGGAGTACGCGCGGAGCGAGGCGGGGATGGAGGGGGCGCACAGCACGGAGTTCAACCCGGACACGCCTCACCCGGTGATTGACCTGCTGCCGGAGCAGCGGGGTGTGGAGGAAAAGGGTGGGACAATGCGGCTGGGCGCGGAGCCCGTGGTGCTGGAGGAGGGATCCCTGATCCGGGAGCTGTACGGGAAGGAGGTCGTGCTAGAGCGCCATCGGCACCGGTACGAGGTCAATCCCGAGTACATCCACCGGCTGGAGGAGCACGGGCTCCGGTTCACGGGCCGCTCCCCGGACGGTCGGATGGAGGTGCTCGAGCTCCCGGATCACCCGTACTTCGTGGGCACGCAGTACCATCCGGAGTTCAAGTCCCGGCCCGGGCGGCCCTCTCCGCCGTTCCTGGGGCTGGTTAACGCCGCGATGGAGCGGTAGACTCCCGGCTCAGCAGCTCGTCGGCGGCGCGGTGAAAGGCCTCCCTGGGATCCCCGGACTGGAAGTGCAGCGCGGCGGCGTTCGGGTGTCCTCCCGCCCGGGCCCCCTCCAACCATCGGGCCATTTCGGTCAGCAGCTCGTTCGCGGGGAACCCGCGGGCCCGGCCGCTCGCCTTCAGCAGCCCGCACGGCTTCCGCTCTGAGTTGTACACAACCGCGCAGCGAAGTCCCCGACGACGCAGCAGGTCGTGAGCCACCAATCCCTCGATGTCCACCTCGGAGTGCACCTCGGCGTACCCCACCCCGAGCACGACGTGCGCGGCCCGGGCGGCCCGATCGGACCACGTTCCCCGCTCCGCCCGCACCCTTCCCCGGTACCTGGACAGGTACGACTCCACCACTTCATGCGGGGAGTCGGCCATCAAGAGGACCTCCAGGGCTCGCTCGGCCCCCTCGTGGTACCTCACCCGGCGGGCCGCGTTCACGGTGGCCGCCGCGTCCTGGATGGGGTTCAACCGGCGCCCCGGTGGAGGAACCAGCAGGGATCGGTCCACGAGGCGGGCCAGGGTCTCGTACACCGGTCCCCGATCGAGCCCGTCGCCGGCCGCCCCGACGAGTGGGATCCACGGGCGGCGCAGCCGCCCGGTCCGGTGCGCGATCATCCCGGCCAGTGCGGATGCGGAGGTTTCCTCCGGCAGGGCCGGCACGTGGTGAGGGTTGATCGTCAACGGGTAGCGTCGTGGGCCCGGGTGGTGGTCGATGACGATGACTCGGCGCTCCGCCCCGTCCACCGTTGGAGGGGTTACGTCCACGGTCACGACCACGTCGTAGCTCTCCAGCATCTCCCGCAGGAGCGACTCCGGCACGCCGTAGTATCCTCCGGGTGGGAACCGAACGTCACCGAACTCGAGGCGGAGGGCCTCGCAGAGCGTCGCCGCCCCGGAGACCCCGTCCGCGTCGATGTCGGCCACGATCCCCACGCTCTCCGCCGAGTCCAGCACCCGCACCGCCTTTCTCACGAGCGCGTGCAGCAAAGCCTACACCTCCCGCAGCAGGCCTCGTAAGAACGCGGAGACGCCCTCACCGTTCTCCGCGTCTAACACCACGTCGGCCGCCTCCCGGGCCCTCCTGCTGGCGTTCGCGGGCGCGACTCCGAGACCGGCCGCGCGGAGCATCGGCGCGTCGTTGTCCCCGTCACCCAGCGCCACCACGTCCTCCGGGTCCACGCCCATCAGCTCACACGCTCGAAGCAGCCCCCGACCCTTGTCCACGTCCCGCAGCTTCAGGTGGTACGCGAAGCCCGTATCCACAACCTCCACCTCCTCCAGCCCGTGCTCTCGCAGGACTTCGCGCACGCGCTCCACCGGAACGTCCCGGTGGATGGCCACCTCGGTGCGCCGGAGCCCGGGCGGCTCGGTCCGTCGGACGTTTAGCTCCTCCCTGAGGATGCGGTAGGCCCGGCGGACGAGGGCGATTCGGTCCTCGTCCGCGAGCACCTCCAGGCGGCCGTCCGCCTCGACGACGCCCCCGTTCTCCGCGATGAGGGGTCCCTCGAGGCCCAGCAGGGTGGCGGCCGCCCGGGTGTAGTACAGGGTGTTCCCGGTCGCGATGCCGACGGGAATTCCGCGCCGCTGAAGGGCGCGAAGGTACCTGACGGATTTTAGGTGGACGGCGCGGTCCCTCCCCGTGATCGTTCCGTCCAGGTCCGTGACCACCAACGAGACCAAGGGGTCGCCCCCGTTGCCGAGGCTGTGCTTCGTGCTGGCGGAGTCGGAGTTGGAGCTGATCCCGCCGAAGCTCCGGAGCCATCCTCACGTGACCCGGTGGGCGAAGCGGCGCGGTCGGAAGCCCGGGGAGTGCCTGCTGATCGCCAGCAAGCACCACGTGGCGATGCGGGACAAGCGGCTGCCGGAGCGGGACCGTCGGGGTCGGCCGGACATCGTGCACGTGACGCTGCTTCACGTGCTTGACTCGCCGGCCGCCCGGGAGAACCTGATCGACGTGTACGTGCACACGCGGCACGATCAGGTGATCTGGTTCCGGAACGACGTGCGGCTGCCGCGGGATCAGTACCGGTTCTTCGGCCTCATGGAGCAGGTGCTGAAGGACGGTCGAGCGCCGCCGGACGCCGACGATCCGTTGATCGAGGTGCTGGACGTGGACGTGTGGAAGATCCTGGACGCCAACGAGGTGAACGTGCTGCTCTCGGAGAAGGGGGACCGGATCGAGCCGGTGGGCTACCTGGCGGGGATCCTGGACGCGGGCGTGGACCGCGTGGGTGTGATCGTCGGTGGGTTCCCTCGCGGGGATTTCTCGGAGGAGTTCTACGAGCGGGCGGACGACGTCGTGCGGCTCTACGACGAGCCGCTGGACGCGTGGACGGTGGCGGCGAGGGTCGTGACGGCGTTCGAGCTGGCGACCGGGGTGCTGGGCTGATCACTCCTTGACTCGGATGTTCTCGATCATCTCCCGGGGGATCTCGATCTCCTCGTTTTCCTCCACCTCGCCCTGGGAGATCCGCTGCGCGAGCCAGGTGTTGATCGCCGTGCAGATGTGAATCGGTTCCACGCCCGTTTCGAGCGCCTTCTCCGCGATCGCCTCGGCCACCTCTTCCTTATTTTTAATCTTGATGTTGTATGTGCGTTCCATGACGGTCAGGTGGGCCAGGGCCTCGGACTTCGACAACCCCGTCTCCCCCGCGAGTGTGTGGCGGTGGGGGCCTTTTTATGGATGATTTCGTTTGCATCGGTCTCACGCACAAGGAGGCGGAGGTGGAGCGGCTCGAGCGGGCCCGATTTGAGGACGAGGAGGCCCTGCCCGAGATCAGGGAGACCTTCAGCCTCTCCGGATGCGTCCTCCTGCAGACGTGCAACCGGGTGGAGCTGTACGCGTCCGGGGTACGGGAGGGTCACGTGGGTCGGCTGCGGGAGCTGGTGGACGAGGAGGCCTGGGTGAAGAGGGGTCGGGACGCCGTGGAGCACCTGTTCCGGGTGGCCTGCGGGCTGGAGTCGATGATGGTGGGAGAGCAGGAGATCCTGCGGCAG
>JBDOKE010000071.1:0-3011 GCA_039833815.1 Methanobacteriota archaeon
GGTGGAGAGGACCTCACGGTGAAGCTCGTCGCCGACGCTCACACCCACCGGATCGTGGGAGCGCAGGCGGTGGGCGGAGAACGGGTGCGGGAGCGCGTAGACGCGATCGCCCTGGCGATCCGACTGGGGGCGAAGGTGGAGGACCTACTGTCCTGGGACTACTCGTACTCCCCACCGGTGGGCCGCGTGGTGGAGCCCTTCTACGAGGCCGCAGAGCGGCTGAGGGAGGAGCTCCGCGGATGAGCACCGCACGGGACTTCCTCGCCGCCCTCTCCTCCCTGGCGGCCCTCGTGGTGATGGAGTCGCTCACCGGGTTCTCCCTAGAGACGTTAAAGTCAAAGTGGGCCCGGCACCCCGAGCTGCTGGCGATGCTGCCGGCGCTGATGGACTTTCGAGGAAACATCGCCTTGGCCCACTCTTCCCGCATGACTACGGCCGAGCACCTGGGGGACTCCGACCGGGCGGTGGAGAGCACCGTGGCCGCCCTGCTCACGAGCCTCCTCATACCTCCGATCATCGCCCTGGTGACGCGCTGGTCCTACGGGGGCGACCTGAGCACCCTCGTCGCGGTCGCCCTCCTGACGGTGGTCTCGGTGGCCGCGGTGGTGACTCCGACCACGATCGGCGTGGTGCGGCTCTCCCTTCGGATGGGTGCGGACCCTGACCGGGTGGCGCCCGCCGTCACGACGGCGCTGTCGGACGTGCTCACGGTCGTCTTCCTGTTCACGCTGTCGGAGGTGATCCTCCTTTGAGGCGCGGGCTGCTGGGCGCGCTGACCTCCATGCTCACGGTGTCGGCCCTGCTGGCCGCCTGGAGCTCCTACGTGGGCTCCTTCCTCGCCCGCCTGGAGGCCAAGCTGGAGCACAACCCGGGACTGGCCGCCGTGCTCCCCGTGCTCATGGCCGCGACCGGCGCCGCGGCGTCCTCCGTCGGCAGCAGCATCGCCACCCACGTGCACCTCGGCACGGTCAGCGCCCGCCGGGTCGCGTACGACACCGTCGTTCAAGGATCCGCCCTGATTCTGGTCACGCTCGCGTACACGCTCGCGGTCACGCTCACGTTCTCCGGCCGGTCCTCCCTGGTAACCACCGTTCTACTCTCAGCAACCCTCACGTACTTGCTTGCGGTCGTCGTCGCGATCGTTTCCACCTTCGCGAGCGTGATGCTGGGATTCGACCCCGACGACGTGGTGGGACCCGTCGTGACGACCGCGGCCGACTCCGCCGGCATCCTGATCACGCTGCTGCTGGCCCCGGGGTAGGTCCACTTGAGCGGTGGAGAGAAAGGGGAGGAAGAGAGGGACCTGGAGCGGATCGAGAACATCCTCAAGCGTCGAACCGTCGTCGACCTGCTGATCGAGATGAAAAACCTGGCGCAGCTCTCCGTGGACCTCTCCTACGCCGTGCTCCTGTCCGGCAGCGAGGAGCTGGCGGACGAGGTGAGCAGAATCGAGTCCCGGCTCGACGAGCTCTCACTGGCCCTTCGGGCCAAGCTGGCGCTGGCGGTCCGGAGCGTGGAGGACGTGAAGCGGCTGCTCCCCATCATGGAGCTGGCCCAGGCCATGGAGGTGATCACCGACGCGGCCAACGACGTCGCCGAGACCGTCGCGATGGGGGCCGAGCCCCACCCGATCGTGAAGGAGGCGATCGAAAGGTCGGAGGAGAAGTTCAAGCTGGTGCGCGTCGAGAAGGGGTCCGAGCTCGACGGTCGCACCTTGGGCGAGCTAAAGCTCGCCAGCGAGACGGGGATGCACGTGGTGGCCATCCGGCGGGGTGAGACCTGGATCGTGGGGCCCGACAAGCACACCGAGATCCGGGCCGGTGACGTGCTCATCGTCCGCGGTCGGGAGGAAGGGTTCAAGCGGCTGAAACGTCTCGCCAGGGGAACCCGCGAAGGTGAGTGAGTGGCGGACTCGACGCGAGAAGATCATCCGGCTGCTGACGGAGTCCCGCGAGCCCCTGACCATCGACGAGATCGCCGCCATGATCGGCGAGGACGACCGGAGGAAAATCATCGAGGACCTGGAGCACATCGCCAAGACCGTTCGAAAGGAGGGAAAGCAACTCCTGATGGAGCCGGCCCGGTGCAACAAGTGCGGCTACGTGTTCAGGAGCGCCCGCATTCGGCCCCCATCCCGATGTCCTCGGTGCAAGTCCGAGTGGATCCAGCCCCCCAGATTCACCATCCGCTAGGCCTCCTCTCGGAGCAGCCCCCGGTGAAGCTCCAGCCAGCCCTCCCCGACGGGCACCCTGAGGTAATCGCCCACCACCCGGGCCCGGCCCACCGGTCTCACGCCGGACTCCGACGCCTCCACCACCGTCAGCCGCTCCGTCACCCCAATCATGCGGCCCGGACGGACGAATCCCAGCGGCCGACACCGCGCGTTATCCACCTCCAGGTGGCCAGACTGCAGGTTGAACGCGAGCCGATCCCACCGGATCCAAACGCCGTCCCTCTCCCCGGTCACGATCAGACTCTCGTGCGTCCTGACCGTGAAGTTCCGGCCGAAAAAGGCCAGGACGTACCGGTCCCCCACCCGCCGGATGTCCAGGTAAACCTCGCCCACCCGGCGTGGGGGAACCATCGAGGGAACGACGATTCCACGGCCCACCTTCTGCACCCGGACCGGCTCCACCAGCGACCCCTCCTCCGCGCGCACGGGCACCGCGTAGTACCCGGCCCTCGACCTCACCGTCACCAGGCACATCGTCCGGAACTTCTCCAGCCCCGCCACCTTACCCAGCTCCACGTACCCATCGTGAGACCGCCTCATCACCTCCATCCTGCTACCGATCTCCGGGCCGTCGCACCGCACCGGAGGCTCCTTCACGTTCTTGGGAAGACGCAGCATCCAGCAGCTCCCCCTCGACTTCAACGACCCTCTCCACGAGGCTCATCACGATCTCCGAGGTCCTTCCGGACACGACCGCGGGGCTCCAGCTGAACATCCGGTACCCGGAGTTTCTGGACGTGAGTACGCCCGCAGCTTCCAACGCGTCGAGGAGCCTGGT
>JBDOKE010000072.1:0-8846 GCA_039833815.1 Methanobacteriota archaeon
GGTACAAGCGGGGGACGACGCGGACCGGCAGGGCCCTCCGGGCTGCAGTCCGGAAACAACGTTTCAAGGTTCGTAACGATTCCGGCTGGTGCCGCGGCCGGGATTTGAACCCGGGCCCACCGGATCTTCAGTCCGGCGCTCTCCCAGGCTGAGCTGCCGCGGCCTCGCACCGGGGTCGTCGGGGGCGACCGACCCTGCCTATTTAACTTTGTCGGCCGGTGGGGACCGGTGGTCGACCCGGGACGTGGGGGGTTCGGGCCCGTTGTACCTGACGAAGGAGGAGGAGCGGATCCTGGACGGTGAGGAGGGGGAGCTGAAGGCGCGGCTGCTGGAGGTGCTGGTGAGGCTGGGGGAGACGTTCGGCGCGGAGCGGTTGGTGCGGCCGGCGTCGGTGCACGTGTCGGGGGTGTCGTACAAGACGATCGGGGACGCGGGGCTGCGGTTTCTGCGGCGGGTGGCGGAGGAGGGGTTGCGGGTGGTGGTGCCGACGAGCGTGAACCCGTGCGGGATCTGCCTGGAGGGGAACCTGGAGGTGGACGAGGGATTCGAGCGGCGGCAGCGGGAGATCCTGGAGGCGCTGGAGTCGTTGGGCGCGGCGCCGGTGTACACGTGCGCGCCGTACCAGCAGGGGTTTCAGCCGTCGCCGGGGGACGTGCTGGCGTGGGGGGAGTCGTCGGCGGTCTTCGTGGCGAACACGTGGTTCGGGGCGCGGGCGAACCGGGAGGGGGCGCCGGCGACGGTGGCGGCGGCGGTGACGGGGCGGGTGCCGGAGTACGGGCTGCACCTGGCGGAGAATCGGGTGGCGGAGTACGAGGTGGTCGTGGAGTTCGAACCGCGGGGCGACTTCGAGTGGTCGGCGCTGGGGTACTGGCTGGGGGAGGCGGTGGACGGGATCCCGGTGCTGAGGCTGCCGGTGCGGCCGTCGCTGTCGAACGTGAAGTACCTGGGGGCGGCCGCGGCGGCGTCGGGGGCGCTGGCGATGGCGTACATCCCGGGGGTGACGCCGGGGGAGCCGCGGGTGGACGATCCGGAGCGGGTGGAGGTGGGGCGGGAGGACGTGTTCGACCTGGTGGAGTCGCGGTTCGGGGCGGAGCGGGAGGGGCTGGCGTTCACGGGCTGTCCGCACCGGGTGGATGGGGAGGCGTTTCGGTTCCGCGGGTGCGACTGCCACGTGTGCTGCCCGGCGAACGCGGTGTTCGAGGGTCGGGTGCTGCGGGGGACCTGTCCGGTGGTGGCGCCGATCGAGGAGGTGTGCGACGCGGTGTACACGGACTCGCTGAAGGCGGCGCACTACCTGGCGTCGCGGGTGGAGGTGAACGTGGGGCCGCTCGGGCCAGAAAACCATAAAAGTGGGTGAGTGGGGCCGGGCACGGGAGCGGGGCCGTGGGGTAGCCTGGTCTATCCTTCCGGCTTTGGGGGCCGGAGACCCCGGTTCAAATCCGGGCGGCCCCACCAACGCCGGGAATCGTTATGAGTTCCTTAACGATTCGCCCGAGGGGTGGGGGTCAGCCGGAGGCGAGCTTGGGGAGCCGCAGGATGCGGGTGGCTCGGGTCAGCTCTCGGATCCTCCACCGGGGCTCTCCGAGGACGGCGCGCTGAGCCTCGCGCCACCGGTACGTGAGCCGGGCCCGCCAGGAGTCGGTGCGCTGGGCCTCGGAGCGGTAGCTGTCCTGCGGCGAGAGCAGGATGGGCTGGTCCGGGGACTCCAGCGGGTTCACCTCGGCCCAGTCGGCGAGGGCGCGGAGGGCGTCGAGGCCGCGCTCGGTCACGGGGAACTCGATGGTCTCCTCGAACTTGTGAACGCGGAGGCGCGGCTCCTCGGGCGTGGTGGTCAGCCAGTCCTCCCCGGGGCAGACGTCGCGCCAGCGCATGCGGACGAGGTCCATCACGCTGACGCCGGACTCGACGATGGTGCGGAACGGGGCCCACCAGGAGGCGTCCTTGTTTTCCTTTGCCCACTCCTCGATCAAATCAACTTTGTTTAAAATCTCACGAGCCTCCTCGACGGTCATCTCCGGGGAGGCCGGCGACCCGAGCGCCTTCACGGTGAGCACGGTCATGTGGTCCCGTCCCACGGCCCTCAGGGACTTGGTGAAGGCGTACCAGCAGAGGCGGCCCATCTCGTGGTCTAACTCCATGTTCCTGACCTTGTCCACGAGGAGCTCGCGCAGCCGCCGGGCCACCTCGATGATCTCCTCGTCGTCCGCGTCCTCCAGCCACCGGAGCGGCTCCTCGCCCACGATCTCGGAGAGGAACTCGTCGAGCCGCCGCAGGGCGAACCGGTACGAGTGTCGGGTGTTATCGTTCTCCACGTCCATGTGATCGGCCAGCACCTCAAGGGACATTAGCTCGACCCCCCGGAGGGTTGGGCCGGCGAGCGCGGGAGATATTCTTTTTGGTAATGTTAGGGGGGTATCGAACTTGCCCGAGCGCGTGGAGCTGCACCATGGGGATTTAAGCTCGATCGCTTACCGGGCGGAGCTGGACCGGTTCCTGCCGGTGATCGGGCGGGCCCGGATCACGCCGGCGGAGCTGGCGCTGGCGGGGTTGCTGCGGCGGGGTTACGAGGTGGTGGTGCGGACGGTGGAGGGAAAGCGGTTGCCGGGCCGGCGGCGGCTGAGGCTGGCCCGGGAGGTTAAGGATCTGACGGGACGGTTCGTGGAGCGGCTGATCGAGTCGGAGCGGGTGCATCACCTGCGGCTCTCGGCCCGGTGCCTGGGGGCGCCGGTCGTCCTGGAGTACGGGCCGGACTGGACGGTGCGGGTGGGAGGACGGTACGAGGTGGACCCGGCGCGGTTGCACAAGAACCGGGCGCTGGTGAAGCTGCTGGAGTTCGTCTCGGGGCGCGAGGTGAGGTTCCCGGACGCGGTGGTCGACCTGGGGGCGGCGCCGGGTGGCTGGTCCTCGTTCGCCGCGCAGGTGGCCGAGCGCGTGCTCGCGGTGGATCCGGCCCGGCTGGAGGAGCGGGTGCGGGAGCTGGGCAACGTGCACCATCTGCGGGTGACCGCGCAGGAGTTCGCGCTGCCGGACATGTTGAGCGCCGCGTGTCCGGGCGGGGAGGCCTGCGTGCTCTCGGACGTGTACTCGGGCGATCCGGAGGGGGATCTGTACGGGGTGCTCCGCGTCCTGAGGGACGTGAACCTGCGGGTGCGGTGGGCGCTGGTGAAGGTTGCGCCGGTGGACGAGGCGGAGGGGGTGGTGGAGTGGTTCCGGGAGGAGGTGGGGGAGCTGGGATTCGAGGTGGAGGAGGTGGAGCTCGAGTCGGCGAGCGCTAACGAGACCTTCCTCTACCTGACACGAGGATAGTCCCCTCGTGCCGGTACGGGGGCGAGCACACGCAGAGGATGCGCAGCGGGTCGACCCCCTCGTTCCGCACCCAGTGCACGGTGCCTCGAGGGATCTCCACGCAGTCCTCGGGCCCGACCTCGAGCGCCCGGTCGTCCAGGTGGACCGTGCCGCTGCCCTCCAGGATCCAGTACACCTCGTCGAACTCGTGGTAGTGGGGCCGGGTGGACCGTCCGGGCGGCACGACCGCGACGGCCACGCTCAGGTTCTTCACCTCCAAGCGCTCGGGTCGGACGAGCTCGTAGACGATCGAGCCGTCCAGGGTCCGGTAGGGCTCCACGTCCCTCGGGTTGATCCGCACGGCACTCCCCCCGATGACGAAACGGGTGAGCGGTGAGCGTCGCGGTGATCGGACCGTCCATTGCGGAGGGGGTCGGCGAAAGGGAGCCTCGTCATCCGGGCGATCGGCGTCGGGAGCCCCTCCTCATTCGGCGTCCCGACCGTCGCCCTCCTGCCGGTACCCGTGGGCGCTCGCCGTCAGGTTGCGGGCGAAGGTGGGGTGGGAGGCCGCGTGCACGTGGACGTACGTGGCGAGCACGTTGGGCAGCCCCCTCGGCTGGATCCCCTCGCGCCCGTTCACGCCCTGCCCGCGCAGGATCCGGTACGCGAACCGAGCGTTCCGCAGCCCCAGCAGCCGCGAGTAGTGGAACTCGTGACCCTTGAACACCTCGCCCCTCCGGGTGACCGGGGTGTCCCGCACCGACCTCGCCACGGTGTAGCTGAGGCCCTGCACGCGCGGCGTCATCTCCACCGTGGCGTCCAGAACGCCGACCATCCGGTACCGTTCGCCCTCGTGACGGAGCTCCCGGCAGAGGTACATCAGCCCCCCGCACTCGGCGTACACCGGGGCCCCCGACTCCGCCAGCTCCCGGATCGAGTCCCGGGAGGCCTCCGCCTCCGCCAGCTCCCGGGCGAAGAGCTCCGGGTAGCCGCCGCCCAGGTACAGGGCGTCGGCCGAGGCGGGCACCTCCTCGTCCCGAACGGGGCTGAACCGTAGCACCCGGGCCCCGTTCTCCTCGAGCGCCTCCAGGTTTTCCGGGTAGTAGAAGTGGAACGCCTCGTCCAGGGCCACGGCCACCCGGCACCGGTGCGGGTCGACGGCCCAGGGCCGCTCCCCGCGCCCGACGGGACCGGCCCGGCGGGCGATGTCGACCAGCAGGTCCAGGTCCAGGCGCTCGGCGATCAGCCGGGCGATCTCCTCGAGCCGGCGCTCGAGCTCCCGCCTTCGCTCCGGGGTGGGCACGAGGCCCAGGTGACGGTACTCCACCCGCATTCTCTCGGTGCGGGGAACGTACCCGATCACCTCCACGTCCCGAACGTACTTGCGGAGCGCCCGCCGGGCCTTCCGGTAGTGGAGCTCGGAGCGGACGTGGTTGAGGATGACGCCCTCGATCCGCGCGCCCTCGAGCCGTCGGTATCCGAGGACCACGGCGGCGACGCTCTTGGTCAGACTCCGCGCGTTGACGACGAGCACGATCGGGGCGTTGAGTACCTCGGAAACGTGGTAGGTGCTGCCCCGCACCCCAACCGCTCCGATCCCCTCGTAGAGGCCTCGAACCCCCTCGATGACGGCGAGATCGGCGCCCCGCGACCGTCGGTGAAAGAGCCAGCGGACGTGCTCCTCCCGGAACAGGAAGGTATCGAGGTTCCCGCAGGGTCGGCCCGATGCCAGCCAGTGATACGAGGGGTCGATGTAGTCCGGGCCGACCTTGAATGGTTGGACGTCGAGTCCCTCCTCCGAGAGCGCCCGGACGATTCCGGCCGTGATGAGGGTCTTCCCGCAGGCGCTGGAGGTTCCCGCCACGACCACCCTGGGCGCGGCGGGCACGGCGATCGCCCCGGACTAAACTTGATATACGGGTTCCCCATCGCGCACGGCATCCCAACGGGGGACTCCTCTCCTAGCCATGAGGTGCAGAAAGTGCGGATCCTCGCGCGTGGTGGAGCGCAAGGAAGGAAAGTACGTCGTCGTTCGCTGCAGGGACTGCGGCCACGCGGTGGTGCTGAGGCGCGTGGGGACCGTGGGAACGACGCACGACGTGCTCAGCCTCGCAATCGCGGCGGTGGTAACGGCCGGCGCCATCGCCTCCGTCCTGATGTAAGGGTAGGGAGAAAGTGCGGCTCATCGGCGGCCAGGCGCCACCTCCCGGCTCGGTGTCCCGGCCAGGTACGTGCGGTGATCATCCCTGGAGGGGACGCCTCCGGGTCACACCGCCGCTGGTCGGCATGTGACCGGGTCGGGGGCGCCCGAACGTCCCCTGGCGCCCCGATTTTTTTCTTTCTTCTTCTCAGCGCGGTCACCTAAGCAGGTGTCGCGCGTACTTGAGCAGTGAAGGCTTCCTCTTGACCACCTTCCGGGCCACCTTGGCGACCCCCTCGCCGCGCACCAGGCGCAGGATGTCCCCCTGATCCAGCGCCTCCGCGAGCGCGTTCAGCTCCTCGTTGCTCATGCCGGAGAGCACCCGCGACGCCTTCCCCGCCAGCCTGAACATCCGGGCAAACTCCTCCTCCCAGCGCTCCTGGTACTCCCTCAGCCGCTCCGCGGACGGGTCCCCCTCGCTCACCGCCTCCGCCGCCACCTCACCCGCGATCCGACCGCACACCAACGAGGTGTGGAGGCCCCCGCCGGTGAGCGGGTTCACCTGCCGGGCCGCGTCCCCCACCACGAGGATCCCATCATCGTACGTCCGCTCCAGCGGCCCGCACACCGGCACCCCACCCACGTTCAGCTCCACCGGCCGCGCGTCCCTCAGCAGGTCCGCGATCAGCTCGTGCTCCCGGATGGCGCGGTCGAGCGTTCTCAGGGCCAGGCCGGGCTCGGACTCGGACCCCCTGATCCCGAGCCCCACGTTCGCCCGTCCGTCGCCCTTGGGAAAGATCCAGAAGTAGCCACCCGAGAACTCCTCGTTGTCCACGAAGAAGTAGGTAGCGTCCTCGTCCACGTCCACCCCGACCATCTCGTACTGGGCGCAGGTGCAGAGCTCGTCCGGCCTCAGCGGGGGAACGAGCCCCGCGCTCCGCCCGACCCGCGACTCGATCCCGTCCGCCGCGATCACCACCTCGGCGCGGACCTCGTGCCGACCCGTCTCGTCCTCGAACTCGACGCCCACCACGCGCCCATCCTCCACCAGGGCACGCCGAGCCTCCGCCAGCAGCCGGAGCTCGGCCCCCTCCTCCACCGCGCGCGCCGCGAGCCACCGATCGAACAGCTTCCGCTCCAGCACGTACCCGTCCCCGGGCACCTCAAACCGCTCGCCGTTGGGCGCGTGAACCAGGGCCCGGGACACCTCGTTCGCGATCCACTCGTCCCGGGGCTTGAGTCCCGCGTGCTTCAACCCGTTGGCGCTGATTCCCTCGGCGCACTGCTTGGGCACGCCGATCTCGGCCCGGCGCTCGAGGATCAGGACGTCGCAGCCCGCCCGCGCGGCCGCCCACGCGGCCATCGACCCGGCCGGGCCCGCCCCCACCACGATCACGTCGTAGCGCTCCTCCGTCAACTTACTCCCCCTCCCTCAGCGCCCCGGTAGGACACACCTGAGCGCAGAGGCCGCAGTCGGTGCAATCGGGGGAGAACTCGGGCTTTCCTCCGGAGATCGTGACCGCGTCATTCGGGCAGACCGCGGCGCACGCGGCGCACCCGAGGCACAGGCGCTGGTTCACGATCAACCCCACTCACCCTCGTCGAGGAACTCGATCACGTCCAGCCGCTCGCACTCCGCCCGGACGCCGACCAGCTCCGAGAGGCTGGGCCGCGTTCGGCCCGCGTCTCCGGATATTAACTCTTTCACGTACAGGCCCGGATCGCACAGGAACTCCACCACGGCCTCATCACCCTTGTGGCGGATCAGCCGCGCCTCGTGCACCCGCTTAACCCTCACCTTGTCCGCCCGTCGGTGCAGCACCCGCCTCGGGGTGCGCTGACGGATCTCGCGCCCGGTGAGCGACTCCAGTGCCTCTCGGAGGCGGTCCCCCGGTACCTCTCGGTCGAACACCACCCACGCCCGGTACCGCTTGAGCGAGCGCTCGGAGAGGTCCTTAACGCGCCGCACGTCCCCGGCCTCGCCGAACTCCAAGCTCCGGACGCGGACCTTGTCCCCCACCCTCCGCTCGATCTCCCTCTCCAGCCGCCGGAGGTCCGCGGTCCGGCGCTTCGGGTAGAGAAGCTCGATCACGAACGGGCGCCCGTTGCCCAGCATCCTCACGTCGATGTCCTCGCGACCCGCCGCATGGAACCTGTGATGCTCAGCCAGGAACGCGTCCTTAAGCACCATCCCGATCAGCTCCTCCACCGACTCCGGGTACACCTTGCCCGTGTAATCGCACTCCGGGCAGCCCGCGCCCCGACACCTCGGGCAGGGCCACTTGGTTTGAGGCAGCCCGCGCCGCAGCTTAAGGTACCGGCCCCGCACGTACACGGGCTTGACGTGCAGCTCCAGCTTGGGGTCGTCCAGGGAGGGGCGGAAGTCGAAGATCAGCTCGGCGTCGGGATCCCGCGGGTCCGCCCGCTCCCCCAGGAGCCGCTCCACCCGCTTTCCCACCTCCCGGTTGAACTCCCGCTTGACGGGCTCCCCCTCGACGCCGAGCACGTCCCAGAGCTCTCGCTCCCGATCGAGGACGCGATCCGGCCACCGGGAGCCGATCACGAACCCGCCGAACTCCAGCCCTTCCAGCTCCAGGGCCGCGACCCGCGCGAACTCATCGCAGCGTGAGAGGACGCCCTCGCAGATTCCGCAGGGCTCGGGCGGGGGCGGGTCGTCAAGGACGGCGGCCGCCTCTTCGAGGCCGGAGCGTGCGAGGAGCTCGAGCGTGTCGGTGTCATCCTCGGCCTGCGCGAGCATCCCTAGGGTGAGCTTGAGCGCCCGTCCGCGCTCCCGGTTCTCCAGCCCGGTGAGCCGGTACCCGAAGGCCCGACCGAGGCAGGCGTCGCACGGGTTGAGCCGGTCCAGCGCCTCGACCAGCCGCTCCCTGAGGCTCACGATTCATCCCCCGGGCGGGCGCGGTCGGTTTCCGGGCGTCCGACGAGCGGTAAAGGTATAATCCGCGGTGCCGGAGCCGCCGAGGGCGTCCTGGTTGACCGGGATCGCGGCGGTTCGGGCCCGGGAGGTGCTGGACTCGCGCGGCGAGCCGACGGTGGAGGTGGAGGTCCGGCTGGAGGACGGCACCGTGGGCCGCGCGATCGTGCCCTCGGGCGCGTCCACGGGCTCGCACGAGGCGCTCGAGCTGCGGGATGGGGACGACCGGTACGGGGGCAAGGGCGTCCGGCGCGCGGTTCGGAACGTGGAGGAGATCATCGCGCCGGAGCTGGAGGGGATGGACGCGACCGCGCAGGCCGAGATCGACCGGCTCATGATCGAGCTGGACGGGACGGATAACAAGTCGCACCTGGGCGCCAACGCCATCCTGGGCGTCTCGCTGGCCGTCGCCCGCGCGGCCGCGCGCTCGCTCGGGATCCCGTTGTACCGCTACCTCGGCGGCCCGGGCGCCCGCCGGCTGCCCGTCCC
>JBDOKE010000073.1:0-3055 GCA_039833815.1 Methanobacteriota archaeon
TTATCGAGGAGGCCCGGGAGGAGGGCCGACCCGCCGTCATCATGTTCGTGGGCGTGAACGGGAGCGGTAAGACCACGACCATCGCCAAGGTGGCCAAGCTGCTCAAGGACCGGGGGTACTCCGTGGTCATCGCCGCGGCGGACACGTTTCGGGCCGCCGCGATCGAGCAGCTGGAGGAGCACGCCGAGCGGCTCGGGGTCACGCTGATCAAGGGGGAGAAGGGCGACGATCCGGCGGCGGTCGCGTTCAACGCGGTCCAGCACGCGGAGGCGAAGGGCAAGGACGTCGTGCTGGTGGACACGGCCGGCCGGGCCTACACGGACGTGAACCTGATGGAGGAGCTCCGCAAGATGAAGCGCGTGCTCGAGCCGGACCTGGTGATCTTCGTGGGGGACGCGCTCGCGGGCAACGACGCCGTGGAGCAGGCCCGGACGTTCGACGAGTACGTGGGGATCGACGGGGCCATCCTGACCAAGGTGGATGCGGACGCGAAGGGCGGGGCGGTCCTGTCCATCACGAAGGTGACCGGCGCCCCGATCCTGTACCTGGGCGTCGGTCAGGGCTACGATGACTTGAAGGAGTTTCAACCGGAGTGGTTCGTCGAGCGCGTCGTGGGGGCTGAGTCGTCGTGATCGGGGGACTGGGCGACCGTCTCTCCGCGCTCGTGGACAAGATCAAGGGCGCCCCGGTCATCGACGAGCGGCTCGTGAAGGAGGTCGTGCGCGACGTTCAGCGGGCGCTGCTGGAGGCGGACGTGGACGTGAAGCTCGTGATGGACCTCAGCAAGCGGATCGAGCGGCGAGCGCTGGAGGAGGAGCCGCCCGCCGGTGTGCCCAAGCGCGACTACCTGCTGAGGATCGTGTACGAGGAGCTGGTGGACCTGCTGGGTGGTGAGGAAACGGAGGGCCTGGACGTCGACCCCTCCCGGGACGTCAACGTCATCATGCTGGTCGGACTCTACGGTATGGGTAAGACCACCACGGCGGCCAAGCTGGCCCGGTACCTGCAGCGGAAGGGGTACAAGGTCGGGCTCGTCTGCGCGGACCCGTACCGGCCCGCGGCGGACGAGCAGCTGCGGCAGCTGGCGGAGGAGGTCGGCGCCCCCGTGCACACGGAGGACACCGATGACGCGGTGAAGATGGCCGAGCGGGGCGTGGAGGCGCTCAAGGACGAGTGCGACGTGATCATCATCGACACGGCGGGCCGAGACCGGCTGAGCGAGGATCTGATCGAGGAGCTCAAGGAGATCGCGGAGCGGGTGGAGCCGCACGAGGTGCTCCTGGTGCTGGACGCCACGGTGGGCCAGAAGGCGGGTGACCACGCGGAGGCGTTCCACGAGGCGGTCCCGCTGACGGGCGTGATCCTGACCAAGCTCGACACGGCGGCGAAGGGCGGCGGCGCCCTCTCGGCCGTGGCCCGGACCGGCGCGCCGATCAAATTCGTCGGCACGGGCGAGCGGCTGGACGACCTGGAGGAGTTCAACCCGAAGAGCTTCGTGGCCCGCCTGCTGGGCATCGGTGACATCGACGAGCTGCTGCGCCGCACGGAGGAGATGCTGGAAGAGGAAGAGGAGGAAGAGGACATCCTGGAGAGCGAGTTCACGCTGAAGGACCTGTACGAGCAGCTGGAGGCGCTGAGCAAGATGGGGCCGGTGGACAAGCTGCTGCAGTTCGTTCCCGGAATGGGGGCGGGACGACGGGCGCGCGAGCTATCCAAGATCACGGAGGAGCGGCTGAAGAAGTACAAGGTCATCATGGACTCCATGACCGAGAAGGAGCTGAAGAACCCGGAGATCATCAACAGGTCCAGGATCCGAAGGATAGCCATCGGGTCCGGCACGTCTGAAAAGGACGTCGTAGAACTCTTAAACCACTACAGAATGATGAAGGAAGTCCTTGAAGATATACAGAGCGGTCGAATCCCAAGGATCGGAGGTGAGCTCGGTAGGGTTATAAGAAACGTGCTAAGGGGGTAGGTTAGGATTATGGTGAAAAAGATCTCGGAGCTCTTTGTGGTCGGTCTGCAGGAGGCGCTCTTCGAGACGCACGGTAAGATGGCGCTGGCCCTGAACCGGATCGCCGGCCGCGCCATGCTCGACTACCTGAAGGAGCACGACATGCTGGAGGCCTCGGGGCACTCGACGGAGTCGCTGGCCAACGACATCCAGGACATCATCGACACGCTGGACTCGGTTGAGGACGTGGAGGTCGAGGAGGATGGCAACGAGGTCCGAGTGAGGATCATCGGCTGCCCGTTCTCCAAGGCTAAGCAGACGCTGCTGAAGCGCGACAAGACGCCGGTGGTCTGCCCGTTCGCATCCTGCATACTGAAGATCACGGAGGAGACGTTCGAGCAGCGGATGCGGATGAAGGAGATCAACGTGGACGAGGACCAGTGCGAGTTCGTGATGGAGAAGCTCGAGTGACTGTGCCCCGCCCGACGGGACCGGGGCGTCATCGTCGGGCGCCAGCCCGCCTCCGCCCGGTCGGGCCAGCGGGGCTCATCGCCCGTGTGCCCCGACCGTTGAACGGCGGCTCATCGGCGGCCCCGGCCACCTCCCCACCGCCTGCCGCGCCGGGGCGGGCCCGCGCTCGGGCTCTCGGGGAGCGTGACGGGGTGATGGTTTGCGTGGGACGGGTCGCGCCTACGCCGCCGGCACGATCGTTAACGCCATTTCCGCCAAGAAGGGCTGCGCCTTCGCGCTGGATTTGAAGGTTACCGTCCGCGCCCGGGAGGCCGAGGAGGACGCCGTTCGGACGGACGTGGAGGATACGTCGCTGGTCGAGCACTGCGTGGACGTGGTTCGCGAGCGCGTCGGCGCGGACGCGCGCTTCCGGATCGAGATCGAGTCGGAGATCCCGGTGGCCGTGGGGCTGGCCAGCAGCAGCGCGGTCTCCAACGCCGTGATCGAGGCCCTGCTTCGAACCCTGGGTGAGGAGCCCGAGCCGCTGGAGGTCGTTCGCCTGGGGGTCGAGGCCAGCCTTCGGGCCGGGGTGACGGCGACGGGCGCGTACGACGACGCCTGCGCCTCTTTCCTGGGCGGGATCGTGCTAAC
>JBDOKE010000074.1:0-6696 GCA_039833815.1 Methanobacteriota archaeon
TCCTCGTCGTACGGCTCGTACTCGCCCCGCTTCCACAGGTCGTAGAGCGGCGTGTCCTCGAAGACCATGCACGGGTAGATCTTCAGCATGTCCGGCTTGAACCGCGGGTCCCTGAACAGGCGCTTGAACATGCGGAGATCCCGGTCGGGGTCTGACCCGGGCAGGCCGGGCATCACGTGGTAGCACACCTTGAGGCCGGCGTCCTTCAGGATCCGGGTGGCCTCCACCGTGTCCCTGACCGTGTGGCCCCGCTCGACGCGCTTGAGGATGAAGTCGTAGATCGTCTGCACGCCCACCTCGACGCGCGTGGCGCCCAACCGGAGCATCCGGTCCACGTGCTCCTCCTTGCAGTAGTCCGGGCGGGTCTCGAACGTGATCCCGACGGGCCGGTGCTCGGCGGTCTCCGCGTGCCGCTGCGCCTCCTCGATCGTGAGCGCGTCCTTACCCGTCAGCGCGTTGAGGCACTCTCGAATGAACCACTCCTGGTAGCAGAGGGGCATGGCCGGGAACGTGCCGCCCATGATGATGAGCTCGACCTTGTCCGTCGGGTGGCCCGAGATCTCCAGCTGACGCAGTCGGGCCTCCACCTGACGACGCGGGTGGAAGTCGTGCTCCTTGGCCCGCCGACCGGCCGGTTCCTTACCCGTGTAGCTCTGCGGAACGCCCCGCTCCGGCCCGCCCGGGCAGTACGCGCAGCGCCCGTGCGGGCAGGGGTACGGCTTGGCCATCACGGCGACGACGGCCACGCCCGAGATCGAGCGGACGGGCTTCTTCACCACGATCTCGCGGAGCTTCTCCCGCTCCTCGGGCGTCGCGTGCTCCAGCACGTCCGCGTCCGTCGGGAACTTGGACAGCCGGTACTTGCGGCAGACCTCCCGCTTCGCGTCCTGCAGCTCCCTCTTCGTCCGGATCTCGCCCGAGAGCATTTTTTCGATCAGCTCGCGGCAGGCCCGCTCGAAGGCCTCGGCCTCGGACAACGCGTCTCACCCCCGTGGGGGCGGTCGGATGCCCGGGATCGCGAAGCTTGCGGGAACCGCGCTCAAGGTGGGGTATGGGTGGGGCAAGACCCTCAAGACGCTGGGAATCAGCGCGCTCCTGCACTGGGGAATCTGGGGGCCGGTCGGGCTGGCGGTGGTGGTGGGCGTGTTCTTCCACGAACTGGGCCACTACATCGCCTGCCGGCTGCTGGGGGTGCCGGCGTCCGCTCCCGTGTTCCTCCCGTTCGGCGGGGCCTTCGTCGAGCACCTGCCCACCACGCCGGACACGGAGGCGCTCATCGCGGCGGCGGGTCCGTTCAGCGGGGCGCTCGCCGGGCTGCTCCTCCTGCCGGTCGTCCCGCACGGGGCCGCCTGGAACGCCGCGCTGCAGCTGGCCAACCTGCTCCCGATCCCGCCGCTGGACGGGTCCAAGGTGATGGCGGGATTGAGGATCGCCTCGGCCCGCTCGCTCGCGGCCCTGGGACTGGCCGCGCTGACCGTGCCGCTCTGCGTGGTGCCGGTGGCGCTCGTCCTCCACTAGGCACGCAACGTTTTTAAACGTGAGGGAGGGGCCCGGTACGGGCGCGCCGCGGCAGCTCAGCCTGGTTAGAGCGCGGCCTTGGTAAGGCCGTGGTCCCGGGTTCAAATCCCGGCCGCGGCTCCACCGGGAATCGTTACGATATCCATAACGATTCGCGGACCGGGTCAGCGCAGGGAGGGGAACCGATCCCTCCCGCACGCGACGTCGGCCAGCGCCATCCGGGCCAGCCCCCGAGCCACGTTCTCCACGGCGAGCTCGTCCCGGACGCGGGCCAGCCGGCGGATCCCTTCCACGGCCTCCGCGGCCAGCCGGCGGGGGGAGTCGGCGTCCCGGTACCGCTTCGCGTGCGGACACTCCGGCTCAACCCGGGGCAGGCCCAGCCGCTCGCGGATCTCCCGGTAGATCCGGGCCGTGCGAAGCTCGCTGACAACGTAGAGGGGTCGGAGTAAGTGGGCGTCGTCCTCCTCCAGGTACTCCGCGGGCGGGAACGTGCCCGCCCCCCGGGCCCGATTCGCGCTCATCAGCAGCGTTTCCAGCGCGTCCTCGGCCGTGTGCCCGTACACGATCCAGTCGTACCGCTCCGCGAGCTCTCGGCGGCGCAGGGCGGAGCAGACCTTGCACGGCGGCTTGCCGAGCTCCTCCGCCAGGTCCTCCACGTCCTCGGACGGTCGCACGAGCTCCCACCGGTACCCCAGCGCCTCGGCCATCCGCTCCAGGTCCCTCCGGTACGGGCGCCAGAGCTCCACCCCGCGGACGCGCACGTCAACGGTCACGAGCCGAGCCTCCACGTCCCACCCCTCGAGGAACGGTCGGAGGGCGAGCGCGCAGGTGAAGCTGTCCTTGCCCCCGCTGAAGCCGATCGCCAGGCTTCCCTCCGGCTCCCCGAAGGCCTCGACGGCCGCCTCCAGCACGGCGGAAACGTTCTCGTGAACGCGCCGGTAGTCCTCCCCGTACACGGAGTCGGGGGCGAGCGGCCGCGCGTCCCAGGACACGGTCAACCCTTTCAGCCTCGTGACCCGCACGGATCGACCCCCTCGGCAGCGGTCTCCTCGATCATCCCGACCTCGGGTCACCCCCGCCCTCTCGTCATCCGGGGGTGAGGGAGCGCGTGTGGAGGGCGGAGCGGCGGCTGGCGCTGGTCTACGATGAGGAGTACCTGGAGCACGAGCAGCACCCAACGCACCCGGAGCGGCGGGAGCGCCTCTCCTACACCGTGGACCGGCTGCGCGAGGAGGGAGTGCTCGAGGTGGAGGGGGTCGAGCTGGTCGAACCGAGGCCGGCGGGGAGGGAGGAGCTCGAGCTGGTGCACGAGCCGGAGCACGTGGAGCTGATCCGCCGGATGAGCGAGCAGGGGGGTGGGATCATCGATGCGGACACGGTCGTCACGGAGCGCACGTACGAGCAGGCGAGGCTGGCGGCGGGCGGGGCCATCCTGGCCGTGGAGCTGGTGGGAAGGGGCGAGTACGACGTCGCTTTCGCCATGGTGAGGCCGCCCGGGCACCACGCGGGTCGGGCGAAGGCGGCGGGCTTCTGCTACTTCAACAACGCGGCGATCGCCGCGGAGTACGCGCTCCGGGGGCTCAATGTGGAGCGGATCGCGATCCTGGACTGGGACGCGCACCACGGGGACGGAACGCAGGAGATCTTCTACGACCGGGACGACGTACTGTACGTTTCCATCCATCAGGACGGGAGGACCCTGTACCCGGGTACCGGGTTCCCACACGAGGTGGGAGAGGGAAGGGGCGAGGGGTACACCGTGAACATCCCGGTGCCCCCGGGCTCCGGGGATCGCACCTACCGGCGGGCTTTCAAGCGGATCATCGACCCGGTTGTGCGTGAGTACGAGCCCGACCTGATCCTGATCTCCGCGGGTCAGGACTGCCACTTCACCGATCCGATCACGAACCTGGCGGTGACCGCCCGAGGTTACGAGTGGATGATGCGACGGGCGGTGAGGCTGGCCGAGGAGGTGGGCGCGATGGGACCCGTGGCGGTGCTGGAGGGCGGCTACTCCGTGGAGGAAGGGCTGCCCTACACCAACCTGGCCGTCATCTGCGGGCTGGCCGGGCTGCCCACGGACCTGCGCGAGCCGACTGGGTCGCCGGAGGAGAACCCGGAGGGTCTCGAGCGTGTGGAGGAGGTGGCGCGGCGCCTCTCGAGGTACTGGGAGGTCCTCAGCCGATCCTGACGCGACGGTAAAGCGGGAGCGTCAGGACGGGTAGGTGGACAACGGGACTGACGGGCGCGCGGTCTAGGGGTGCTCCAGACCGCGCGGCCCTGGAGGCTCGGTCGCCCGTCCTCGTCCCGTCGTTTCGGATCTCCTTCGACCCCTTTCTCGCCTCGACCTCCGGTCTCGCGCCTCGAACCTGGGACCTCCCGGGCCCCTCGGTGAGGGTGCTACGCGCTCGGACCCCGGTCTCCTTTCGGGTCACGGCGGTTCGGGCCGCCTCCTTGGCCCGGGCGGTCCCGGTGTGGGTTCCCGACTTGGCAACCTCGGCACGGTCCGCGCCCGAGCCTTCACCGACCGGCGGGGTGCGGTGTCGGCCTCCCACCACCCTAAGGTACCGCTCGTTCACCGCCCGGGCGAGCTCCCGGGCCGCGTCGACCAGCAGCCTCAGATGCCTCTTCACCAGGTTAACATCGCCCCAGCCTCGCAGGGCCGCGTAGAGGGCCGCGTCGTTCCAGGCCAGCTGGACCACCCGGTCAAGGTGGCGCTCCAGCTCCCGGTCCACGAGCCCTCGCTCCAGGAGCCGGCTCAGCCGGTCGTCAACGCTCCTAAGGGTCTCCAGGTACCGCTCGTACAGGTGCCGGACTTCCGGGTCCACCTGCAGGCTGCCGATCGGCGCGTACCCCTCGTACCGGAGGGCGCGCTCGTAGCTCGGGATGGGGAACTCGATCGAGCGGTACGAGTCTAGGCTTCTTACCACTCGCCCGGGGTCGGCTAGCTCGATCCGGGCGGTTAGCCCGTTCACCCGCAGGGTGACGCCCCGCTTGAGCCGTTCCAGGAAGGACTCGAACTCCGTTAGCGTCTGGTCGCCCATCTGCCACGGCTCGAGCAGCACCCACACCATCAGCCGGTCGCCGTCCCGCACCAGGCCCGATCGTAGGAGCAGCTCAAGGCCCCGCTCGAGCCGGGAGAGGGCGAGGTCGGCCGAACCGCCCAGGTCGTTCGTGAACGACAGGGCGGGTAGGTGGTAGATCGTGGTCCCGTCCACCCTCCACCTGCCGACGAGGAGGTGCCGACCGATCGCGTCCACCCGGGCCAGCTCCGGGTACCTTCGCCGGAGGAACTCCGGGTCGACTCCCGGCCCCAGTCCGCTGATCAGCGCGCGGATCCCGGCCTTCGCGCAGGCCTTTAGGGTGGTCTCGCCGAAGACCCAGTACGGAACGTGGAGGATCGGGTAGGAGCGATCGAGCCGGTCTCGGGTGTACTGGAGGCCGCGGACGAGTTCCCAGTACTGGATGGAGGAGGGTAGGCCGCCCAGGGAGTGGGAGACGGTCTGCGTGCCCACGACGGCGATCGTGCCGTTGTTCGCGAACTCCCGTAGCACCCGGGTCACGTCAGGGGCGTTTCGGTGGGCCGCCTCGAAGTAGAACGCGGCCAGGCTAACGTCGTGCCCGCGGCACCAGGTGAGGAGCTTCTTCAGCTGGGAGGCGTGAGCCTGGGACCACGCGTTGTTGTCCGTGTACGGGACGACGTGAAGCGTGACGTCCGCCGCCCCGGGTGCGGGGACGAGTAGTAGGGCGAGTAGGAGGGTTAGCACGGGACCACCCCCCGATCACCCCCGGTAAGAGGTCGAATTAGTAACCTTGAGAGGGGGTGGGTGGTGGCTACCGGCGCTTCAGGGCGAGCCTCTCTTGGAGGCCGTGAAGCCGGACGGCGCCCTCCGCCACCCGCTGGTCGAACTCCTTCTCCTCGTAGGAGATCAGGCGTTCGTCGTACAGGGAGTGCGGGGACTCTCGGGAGACGACCTGGACGCGCCCCTTGTGCAGCTTGACCCGCACCGTGCCCGTTACGTGGCGCTGCGTGGAGTCGATGAACGCCTCGAGGTGCTCCCGGAGCGGGTCGAACCAGAGGCCCTGGTACACGAGCTCCGACCAGAGGTCGTCCATGCGGTCCTTTAGGGCGAGCTCGCGGCGGGTCAGCGTCAGGGCCTCGAGCGCCCGATGTGCCTCCAGTAGCGTCACGGCGGCGGGCGCCTCGTACACCTCCCGGGACTTGAGCCCGACCACCCGGTCCTCGATGATGTCGATGCGTCCCACCCCGTGCTCGCCGGCCGTCTCGTTCAGGTACCGGACGATCTCCACCGGGTCCTCGCGACTGTCCACGGAGACCGGGACGCCCTCCTCGAACTCGATCTCCACGACCTGCGGCTCGTCGGGTGCCTCCTCGGGGCTGCGCGTCCACTCAAAGACCTCCTCGGGGGGTTCTCGGGTGGGGTCCTCGAGCTCGCCCCCCTCGATGGATCGGCCCCAAAGGTTCTCGTCGATGCTGTAGGGGCTGTCCGCGTCCACGGGCACGGGGATTCCGTGCTCCCGGGCGTACTCAATCTCCTCGTCCCGGGTCAGGTTCAGCTCGCGGATCGGGGCGAGGATCTCGAACTCGTCCCCGGCGTGGGCCCGGAGGTACGCTTCGAACCGGTACTGGTCGTTCCCCTTGCCCGTGCACCCGTGGGCGATCGCGTCCGCGTCCACCTCTCGGGCCACTTCAAGGACCTTCTCGGCCAGGAGCGGACGGGCGAGGGCGGTGCTCAGCGGGTACCCCTCGTACTCGGCGTTGGCCCGGACCGCCCGCCAGCAGTACTCGGTCACGAACTCCTCGAGGCAGTCGATCGTGCGGTGCTCGTCGGCCAGCTTCCGCGCCTTGCGCTCGGCCTCCCTCACCTCGTCCTCCGGCTGGCCCACGTAGCCCGTCACCGTGATCACCTCATCGTACCCGTACCGCTCTCGGAGCAGCTCAATGCAGACGGACGTGTCCAGCCCGCCGGAGTACGCGAGGACGACGCGGGACACCGGGTCCTCCCCCGGGAGGCCGTTGTGGGACCCGGTTCGTGCCCGGTCACGGGGCATAAATCGGTGATCGTGGGAGCCGGGTTCGCGCGGTCGTGGGGTCCGATCAGCCTGCCCGAGCCACATCATCCGGTCAGCCAGGGCCGTCTGTCATCACGGGGGTTG
>JBDOKE010000075.1:0-12979 GCA_039833815.1 Methanobacteriota archaeon
TCCCGGATCACGTACCGACCGACGACGTGGGTCACGGGCCTCCGGCTGCCGAACCGCTGCAGGCCGAAGTAGTTGGGCACGCCCCCCAGCTCCCGGACGCGCGCGAGGAGCGCGTCCACGCGGCGGGCATCGGCCCCGCGCACGGTGATCACGAACCGGTTGCCCCAGAGGTCGCCCGGGCGCAGCTTGCGTCGGGCTCCACCGACGGGGATGATCCGGAGATCCCGGACCCGGACTCGGAGGAGGGACTCCGGCGGGACCCCGCGGGCGCTCACGCGCTGGGCGGTCACGGCCCGCTTGTCCTTCATCCCGGCGATCCCGAAGTGGCGGTGAGGTCGGTTGAGGGCCCGAGCGATGCGGCGGACGGCTTTGAGCGTGTCCCAGTCGTACTTCTCCAGGTGGAAGACGGTGTGCGGGTGCCGGACCGTGAGCTGCGGGTGGAGCCTGGGGCGTCTCAGGCGGGCCCCGCAGTCGGGGCAGGTGCGGCCCCGGTGGTACTCCCGGCACTCGGGGCACTCGCCGACGAGGGTGAGGGGGACGTAGGTGTGCTCGGTGGGCTTCTCCATGACCAGGAAGTCCTCGACGCGCTCGCGGCAGGTGCCGCCGACTCCCCGCTTGAGGAGGCGGGCCCGGATCCCGACGTACCACTCCACGTCCTCGATCGTGCGCAGCCGGGCGGCCTCGCGCTCCAGCCCGCTAATCGCTCCCACCCTCCCGCAGGACCGTGCGCACGATTTTGGCCGCGGCCGCGGCGGCGCCGATCCCGTTCCCGACGTTCACGACCGTGAGGCCCGGGGAGCAGGTTTGGAGCATGCTGAGCAGGGCGGCCTCACCGGAGCCGCCGGCGCCGTAGCCCGAGGGTGTGGGCAGGCCGATCACGGGGACGTCCACGAGGGCGTTCACCGCGACCGGTAGGTGCCCGTCCATGCCGGCGGCGACGATGACCGCGTGCGGACGGAACTCTCGGAGCTCGCGCAGGGCGGTGAAGAATCGGTGGGGGCCGGCGAGCCCCACGTCCACCCACTCCCGGGTTTCAACGCCCGTCGCCTCCAGGACGCGGGTGGCCTCGCGGAGGTAGGGCAGGTCGGACGTGCCGGCGGCGAGGGCGGCGACGCGGCCGCCCCGGTAGGGCGGGTCGTAGCCGGGGGAGCGCGCGATCAGGAGCCGGGCCCGCTCGTCGTACTCGACCTCGACCTCGTCCGGCAGGTCGAGGCGTTCCCGCCGGTCCGGGTCGAGCCGAGATACGATGGCGAGCCCGTCCGCGCGGAGGAGGCGCCGGAGGGCGCGCTCGATCTCCTCGATCGACTTCCCCTCGGCCAGGACGACCTCAGGAAACCCCGTCCTCCTCCACCTCGCGACGTCCGGTCTCACGCTCACGGGCGCCCTCCACCCTCTCCACGCTCTCCTCCAGTCGCTCCAGGGTCTTCTCGGCCGCCTCCTTATGCTCCTCGTACTCCTCCCGCTTCTCCTCCATCAGCGCCTGCAGATCGTCCGCGATCTCGTTGTACACCTCCTTCGGGTCCGGGGTGTCGATCCGGTACTTGCGCCGGAAGTGCTGGATGATGTTCTTGATGTCCCGGTAACACAGCTTGGGCGCGGACGGGTGCTCGACGGGCACGGCCTGCGGCCAGTCCACGTAGTACAGCTCCCCGTCCGGCGTGACGAGGATGTTGTGCTCGCTGAGGTCCCCGTGCACGTAGTGGCCCTCGAGCACCATCTCCTTGTAGTCCTCCAGGATCACCTCGAGCGCGTCCTCCGGGTTCTTCACCTTCACCTTAGCCAGCAGCGGGGCGGGAATCCCCGGGGCGTTGCCCTCGATCATGTCCATGGCGACCGCGTGCCGGTTGATGGAGCGGGGCTCGGGGACGGGGAAGCCCTTGGAGCTGAAGATCTGCAGCACCCGCATCTCCACCTGCGCCTTGGCCCGGGGCACGTCGAGCCGGTGATCCTCCACCTGCAGCTCCTCGCCGCGGACCTTCACCGCGGCGTACGCGAGCGTCCTCTTGATCCGTCGGAACTCGGGCGCGTGGTACCGGTGCAGCTTGATCACGAGGAACTCATCGTCCGGGTCCTTCGCGTTCAGGATCGTCGCCTCCTTGCCCTCGCCGATCACCGTGCCCAACCGCTCGTACACGTCGTGCTTCTTCATGTCCCAGAGGGCGAGCGTGTCGTAGGCCCGCTCCTTCATCCGGGCCGCGTAGGTCTGGTACAGGTCGATGTACCGGTACTCGATCAGCCCCAGCCGGTCCAGCTTCTCCAGCCGGGCCGCCAGCTCCGCGTAGTCCATGGGAAGGCGCTCCAGGAGCTTGTCCTCCGGGATCCACTCGAACGCCCGGCTGAGCCCCTCCATCGCCCGGAGGATGGCGACGTCCCGCTTATCGACCGCGTCGCCCCCGTCCTCGACCAAGGCGCTCCCCGACGTGGGCCGCGCGCCCCCGGTAGTTAAACTTGAGGTCACGAGACGCGCTCGATCACCGCGATGAAGAACCCGTCCGAGCGCAGGCTGGCCGGATCCACGCGAAAGGCGTTGCGGAGGTCGGGACGCAGCTCCCTACCCTCCCACTCGGTCAGGCCGGGGACCGTGTGGGGTCGCAGCCACCGGGGGCGCGCGTCGACGATCCGGAACCGCTCGTCCCCTCCGAGCACCCGGTGGATCACGAGCTCGTTCTCCTCGGGGGACAGGGTGCAGGTGGAGTAGACCAGCCGGCCGCCCGGCGGCAGGAGCCGGACGACCGCCCGTAGCAGCCGCTCCTGCTTCCGCGCGAACCGGCGCACCTTCCGCGGCGTCCACGTCTCCCGGGCGTGCGGGTCCCGGTGAAACGTGCCCTCCCCCGTGCACGGGGGATCGAGGAGCACGTACGGGGCACCCACGCGGAGCCGGGTCACGTCCCCCCGGGCGACGATCACGTTGACCGCACCCATCCGCTCCACGTTGTGCGCCAGCGATCGCACGCGCCGCGGGTCCGCGTCCACGGCTAGGATGACGCCCCGACCCTCCATCAGCTGCGCCAGCTGCGTGGTCTTGCTCCCTGGGGCCGCGCACGCGTCGATCACCGGGCCCGGCGGCTCCGGGGACAGCAGCTCCGGCGGCAGCATCGAGGCCAGGTCCTGAACGTAGATCAGCCCGGCCACGTGCTCCAGGGAGGATCCCAGCGGGCCCGGGGCCTCGAGCACGCGGAAGGCGTAGGGGAGCGGCGTCTCCTCCAGCCGCACGCCCGCGCGCTCGAGGGACGCGACCACCGACTCGACGTCGGCCTTCAGCGTGTTCACGCGCACGTAGGTGGGGGGCCGTCCCTCCAGCAGGTAGCGGAGCGCGTCCCCGGCCCGGTCCCCGAGGACGAGCTCGAGGCGCTCCCGAAACGCTTGCAGGCGCCCGGGCTTCATCCTACCACAGCCGGAGCCGGGCGTACTTTCTGGGGAGCCGGACGCGCAGAACCCCGTCCTCGCCCACCCGGCCGGCTCCCATGACGACGCCGTGCACCGAGAGCTTATAGGCGCCCGGGGCGGCGCGGACCCGGGTCCCGCCCCGGATAGCCTCCGCGAGCTCCTCCCGCTCGAGTTCGAGGGTGGGCAGGTTCAGGAACGGGGCGGCGTAGAAGCCGGGCCGGTCCTCCGGGTCGATCCGCACCCCGGCGCTCACGACGCTGATCCCGGCTCCCTCCAGATCGCGGAGCGCGGCGGCGACCTCCCGGGAAACCGCCCGACGCTCCCCCTCGAGCCTTACGACGGTGGGGGCGCACCGCTTGCTGGATCCGGAGGACATGAAGGGGCTCATCCCCGAGCACATGCTGGAGCGCGGTCGGGTGGTCCTGGAGGCGTATCGGGAGCCGGTGGAGCGGCTGCTGCGGGAGCGACGGGTGCCGGACGAGGGGTGGCCGGAGGACCTGATTTGGAGCTTTCTGTGGGAGCTCTCGCGCATGGACACGGACAAGGACCCGCGGGCCGCGCGGATCGGGGAGCGGGAGGCGCGGGTGGCGTCCCGACTCGCGGAGGAGTCGGTCTTCGGGTTCTGTCACGGTGTGGGCCGCAGCGGCACGCTGGTGGACCCGCAGCCGAAGGCCCCGGGCGCCTCGATCATGTACGGGCTGACGAACCGGCTGATGGAGGACTTCCTGCGCCGGCTGGGCTACGGCATCGAGGGCGCGTTCGTCGTCCCGGGCGCGACGGGACTGTGCATCACCCTGTGCCTGTCCGCGCTGGCCGAGGGCCGGGAGGTGATCTACCCGTACGCGGCGCACAAGAGTCCGATCAAGGCGGTGCGGCTCGCGGGGCTGGGCATGCGGGTGGTGGACACGGAGATCGAGGGCGACGAGATCGTGGTGCGGCCGGAGGACGTGGAGGAGGCGCTGGAGCGGTCCGACTCGCCCGCGGCCGTGCTGAGCACGGCGACGTTCTTCCCGCCGCGGAGGAGCGATCCGCTCCCGGAGATCGCGGAGCTGTGCGAGGAGTACGACGTCCCGCACGTCGTGAACGCGGCCTACGGGATCCAGCACGAGTACTACCGGGACCTGATCAACCGGGCCATCAAGCGGGGGCGCGTGGACGCGATCGTGAGTTCCACGGACAAGAACCTGCTGACTCCGGTGGGCGGTGGTATCATCTACTCGCCGGACCGAGAGGTCCTTGAGGAGATCTCTCGGGCGTACCCGGGCCGGGCCAGCGCGGCGCCGGTCGCGCACGCGCTCGTCTCCCTGCTGTCCCTCGGCATGAAAGGATATCGGCGCCTGATGGAGAGGCAGAAGGAGTGCAAAGCGCTTTTGGATGAACTGCTGGAGGAGCTCGAGGGCCGGCGAAACGACGTGCGCGTCCTGGACGTGGAGAACCCCATCGCCGCCGCGGTCGCCGTGGAGGGCCACGACCCGGTGGATCTCGCCGCCCGGCTGTACGTGCGGCGGGTGACGGGTCCCCGCGGGGTCCGCGCCGACGACCCGTTCGGGACCAGCCGACTGCGAGGGTACCACTCCGACTACGTGACCATCAACGCGGCGATTGGCGCCCGGAAGGAGGACATCCGGCTGGCGGTCGAGCGGTTGGAGCGCGAGCTGGAGGGTGGTTAGCGCGGTGCAGTTCAACCGGGTGCGCGTCGAGGGCCCGGTCCGGGAGCTCGAGGTGCGGATCGGGAGCGTGAGGGTGGAGCGGAAGTTCGCGATGCTCCTTCGGGAGGGGGACCTGATCCTGGAGGAGTGCGGCCGAGAGTTCGAGCCGCACGAGGAGGTGAAGGTGGTTTCCGGGTACCGGGAGCCCGAGGAGCACGCGCCGACGGAGCGGGTGAGGGTGATCAGGGTGGAGAGGGTGGAGTTCCTGGGATGAAGGCGGAGGCCTACGCCCTCCTGACCGCCGTCGTCTGGGGACTGGCTCCGGTCGTGGAGAAGTACGGGTTGCGCGGGGTGGACCCGTTCACGGCAACGGTCGTGCGCAGCTGCGCGGCGCTCGCGTTCATCTTGACCGTGTACGCGCTCGTCGGGCACGCCCGGGTCAGCGGCACCCGATACCTCCTGTACATGATCCTGGGCGGGATCCTGGGCGGCGGGGTCGGAATGTACCTCTACTACCTGGCGCTCAGCGCCGGGAGCGCCTCCCGGGTCGTGCCACTGTCCAGCACGTATCCGCTCTTCGCCACCCTGTTCTCGATCCTCGCCCTGGGAGAGCGGCCCAGCGTGACCACGCTGATCGGGTGTGCGCTCATTGTCGTGGGAGCGGTGCTCGTGGGCCGGGAGTGAACCCAACGTGGGGCGCGATCCGGCCGATCGGCTGGCCTACGGCCTGTCCCTGACCCTGAATCCGCTCACGGCGGAGAGCCTCGTCGCGCTGTGGTTCTGGGCCCACGGGGACGTCCTGGGCTCGGTACTGGTGCTCCTCACCACGGGCGCGATCCTCGCGATCGTGGCCTCTTACATTCGAACCCGAGAGGTGGACGTCTTCCTGGAGAGGATCGAGGACCGGCTGCCCCCGATCGCGGTAGGGTGCGTGTGCAACGGGCTCGGGGCCCTGGCGGCCCGGCTCCTGGGCTCGCCGCTCGCGTCCAAGATCCTGACCGCGTACGCACTCGCGGGCCTGATCGTGTACCTGATCACCCGACACTGGAAGATCAGCCTCCACGCCGCCTCCATGGGCGCGGTGGCCGGACTGTTGTGCTGGGCGGGGGACTGGGCACCGCTCCTCGCCTGGCTGCCCGTCACCGGGGCCGTCTGCTGGGCTAGGCTGCGGATGAACGCGCACACGACCGGCCAGGTCACCCTTGGGGCGCTGGGCGGCGCGGCCTTTCTGTACGGATTCCTGGCCCTGCTCGCCCGATGACGAGCCGTAGAGTGGCGGAGGCGTGAAGAGGGGCATACGGGCCGAGGGCTCAGGACAGCGCCCTCGCTACCCGGAGCAGCGTCCGGTACCCCAGCTCCACCGGATGCCTACCCTCGAGTTCCTCCCGCAGCTCGTCCGGTAGCTCCTCCCGCACCTCGTCCCACTCGTACTCCAGCCGGAACCGGGCCCTGCCCACCTCGACCAGCTCCTCCGGATCGAGCCCCCGCTCCTCGATCCACCTCGCGATCTTCCGGACCAGGCCCGGGTGAGGGACCCGGCCGAACCCCTCGATCTCGATCGTCGCGAGCGCCTCCACCGGCACGCTCAGCGCCCTCGCGAGCGAGCGCAGCCCCATCCCGTGCGCCTGCACCATCCCCATGATCAGGTACCTACCCTCGCCGCGCTCCAGGATCTCGGCGACTCGGTCCTCCGTGCCCGGCATTCGATGGCCCTTCATACAAGTCGAAAGGACAAAATTAAGGATTGTTATCTTGATTGCATCGAGTATTATGAAAACACACGATCCCTGGCCTCGCGAACCACCCGAAGCTTCTCCCGGGCCACCCGCCGGGGCAGCCGGCGCAGGCCGCAGTCCGGGTCCACGAACTCGATCCGCTCCCCCAGCTCCTCCCGGGCCCGCCTCAGGAGCTCCACCGCCTCGCGCACCCGCTCCACCCGCTCCTCGTCGGAGCGCACCACCCCCACGCCGATGGGTCGGGAGCCGGCGGCCACCGCCTCCAGGTTCTCCGGGTGGCCCGCGAACTCGTGGTCCAGGACGTCCGCCCTGATCTTTCCCTCCAGCTCCCCGTACACGTCGACGACCCGGCCGCAGACGTGGAGCACCCGGGTCCCGCCCCGGAAGGCGCGCAGCACGCGGTTGACGTACCGGGCCACCTTACCCACCCTGACGGCGCCCGTGGACAGGATGGGTTCGTCCACCTGCAGCACCTCCGCGCCCGCCTCCCGGAGTCGGCGGGCCTCGACCGCCAGGGCGCGGGCGAGGTCCTTCAGCAGGCTGGGGTGGTCATTGGAAGGATACAGGTCCGTTTCCACCCTAAGGGAGTGGGCGAGCGTGACCGGACCGGTGAGGATGGCCTTCACCTCCGCCCGCTCGCCCGCCGCCCTCACGGCCTCCCGATAATCCAGCGCCACCGGGGAGGAGCGTGGGGGCTCCACCCGGCCGACCACCGCCGGCTCGCCCTCCGCGGTGAGCCCGGGGATGTACGAGGCGAAGATCTCGATCATGTCGCCCCGCACCTGGCCGTCCGAGATCAGCTCCACCCCGGCCTCCAGCTGGTCCCGGACGGCCTCCCGGATGGCGGGGGCGTACGCGGACCTCCTTCTCAGCCGCTCCAGCAGCCGGTCCTTGAGCCCTGGATCGTAGTCGACCGGGTGGCTACCGACGACCGTGACCGTCGGTCTCATGATTCCACCTCCGGGTCCTGCTCGGCCGGACAGATCGAGCAGAACGATCCGGGCTGATCCTCGCGCAGGCGCTTGAGCGGGCAGTAGTAGGTGCCGTCCTCCTCCCGCACGCTCCCGAGACCGGGGAAGGTCGTGCCTGGGGGGTGCACGGGCTCCTCCTCGATGAACACGGCGTAGGCGGCCAGCAGTCCCTCGTACAGCAGGAGCAGCGGGGAGTCGTAGTCCGGGTCCTCGGCGTACTCGCGGACCACCCGGAGGAACTCGTCGTACCCCTCGACGGGCTCGTCGGGAAGGTCCTCGGGTCGGAGCTCCCGCGCCCGGCGGAGCCGCTCGACGATCGATCGCTGCAGGGTCCTCAGGATGCTGTCCCGGTAGCGCTTCGGGTGAATGTACCGGGCCTGCCGCCACAGATCGCGCCGAAGGAGCCCCAGGACCGTGAAGTCGGTCCGCTCGGCGAGCTCCCGGGTCGCGGCCGCCAGGTCCCGGTACGTGCGCAGTCCCTCGAAGGCGGAGAGTACCTCCTCGAAGGAGTCGGGCGGGAGCTCAGGAAGCCTTGTCCTTCCGCTGGTGCTTGATCCGGAGGCCGAGAATGCACCCTCCCCCACGGTTCCCTCCCAGCGGGTTCTTGGGCGTGCCGAGGCAGTTCATGCATCGGGCCATGGTCGCGGCCCCGCGGGCGAGCCCGTCGTCGACGAAGACCAGGTCCTCCTCCGGGTCCCAGTAGTCCCCGAACTCCTCCTGGATCATCCGGCAGATGAGCTCGGGCTTCTTGCCCGTGATCCCCGCCCGGCCGGTGATGCCGAGGGCCGTGTTCTCGTCGATCAGATCAAGGTCCAGGGCCGTCTCGATGAGCCGCTTGGCCATGAGCGTGGCGGTCCAGTCCAGCACCCCGAACAGCAGCTCGTACCCGCCCTCCTCGTAGGCCTCCCGACCGATCTCGGTCAGCCGGGGCAGGTCGCTGCCGTTCTCCCCTACGTCGCACCCGATGAGCTTGAGTCCGGCCTTCTCCGCCCGCTTCGGGTCCACGGGCACCGTCCCGAAGCGCTTCGCGGTGCGCGGGACCTCCCGGATATCGATGTACTCGTGCGCCTCCTCCGCCAGCTCCCGGGCCTTCTCCCCCGTGTCCGGCTCCACGTCCTTAGGCAGGTCCAGCGCGCAGCCCGTCTCCTCGTCGATCTCCCCGCACCCGCGCGAGATCGCGTCCATGATCGCGCCCGCCAGCCCGCAGAGGTTGCCGATCGTGTCCGCGTACGGGAGCTCGTCGTTCGTGATCCGGCCCGCCAGCGTGGTCCCGTAGTCGATCGCCATGCACGGGTTCCGGAAGTCCACCTTGGTGGCCTTCGCCCCCACCTTGATCCCGGCCATCACCAGCTCGCCCTCCATCTCGTTCGCCACGATCTCCTTGCCCGCCGGCGGCTTCACCCCCGTGACCGCCCCATCGAAGTAGACCTTGTCGATCAGCGAGTACTCCCGGAACGGCTCCGGGATGTTCTCCTTGCTCATCGCCGCCGTCATCCGGTTGGGCGGCACGCCCGCCTTCAGGCACCCGTCCGCCAGCGCCTTGATCATCTCACCCACCTCCTCGGGCGAGGCGAACCCGGCCGTGACCCCGGTGGACCGAACCACGAAGTGCACGTCCTCGATCCGGATGTTCGCGCTGCGCACCGCGGACTTGAGCGTGTCCGCCACCATCTCCGCCACCGACTCACGCGTGAGCTGGACGCCCCAGACCGTCTCCCCGAACACCTCCTCCCCCGTCCGCGGCGGGCGCACGTCCCGCGTCATCCGCACCTCCTTGTGGATCAGGTAGGTCATCCCCTCCTCCAGGTCCGTCGCCGTCAGGATGCACTTCGTCGTCGTGTTACCCAGCTCCACCGACGCCACGATGAAGTAGTTCCGACTGACCGCCATCGGCCCCGTGACCCGCTCGCTCTCGGCCACCTGCGGCTCCGGACCGCGGCGAAACAGCCGGGAGAGCAGCCCCATTGAACGACCCCGGTGCGAGCCTCACCCGACCGGATTATCCCTTTCGGACCCGAGCTCCTCCTCCACCACCCCTTCACACACCTCCCGGATCACCTCGTCGATCGCCCGAACGAGCTCCCGGTTCGTGACCCCCAGCCCGCTCTCCTCCCCGGGGCGCTCCAGCGCCTCCCCCAGGTCCACCCCCAGCTCCCGGGCGATCAGCTCCCGCAGCCGGTTCCGGCAGAGCGCGTACAGGAACTCCGCGAGCCGCCCGGGATCCCGCGGCGGCTCCCCGATCACGTGCAGACCCCTCTCGATGAACGCGCCCGCCCGCGCCTCCCACTCCTCGAACAACCGCGGGTCCACCTCCCCCGACCGCTCCGCCTCCTCCAGCCGCTCCTCCAGCTCCCTCACCCCCGCCTCCGACTCGCCCAGCGGCGGCGGGCAGTGGTCCACGAGCGTCGAGTACCCGCGCCGCTTCGCCTGCGTGCCCTCGGACGGGTTGCTCACGATGTACCAGTACACGACCGGCAGATCACCGAGACAGACCTCCGGCCAGCAGGCCTCGGACAGCCCCACCGACTTCCCCGGCAACCACTCCACCGTCCCGTGCGTCCCCGCGTGCAGGAGCACGTCCGCCCGGAACTCGTCCCGGATCCACCGGTAGAAGGCGTAGTAGTGGTGCGTCGGCGGGCAGTGCGGGTCGTGCAGGATCCTGCAGGCCTCCCCGCTGCACTCCGTCCCGGCGCACCCCCGCTTCGGCTGCACCCCAAGGAACACGTTCCCCGTCCGGATCCCCGCGATCACGATGCAGTCGTCCACCACCATCGCGTCCCCGGGCGGCTCGCCCCACTCCTCCACCATCCGGTCCCGCAGCTCCTCCGGCAGCTCCTCGAACCACTCCAGGTACCGGTCCAGCGGGACCAGATCCACCGCGCCGCCCGCGGCCAGGACGTCCTCCACGCTCGTGCTCTTGAACTCGTTGAACGCCCGCCGCCGGAAAAACTCCCGCTCCAGCTCCCGACCGTCCTCCGGCACCCAGTCCAGCCGGTACCCCTCCTCCCGCAGCCGCCGCAGCAGCCGGGCCAGACTCTCGAACGTGTCCAGCCCCATCGCCGACCCGATCCCGGCCTCACCCTGCGAGCAGATCCCGTTGTTCAGCACGATCGCCACCCGGCGCCTCCCCGGCGGCTTCCGGCGCAACCGGGCCCAGCGCAGCGCCCGCCGGGCCGCCAGCCGACACCTCCCGGGCTCCGGCTCGAATCCTTCCTCACCCCTGAACCCGACCGGGATCGGATCAACCCGACCCTGAAGCTCCCCCATCGCGAGCCAGTACGCCAGGTCCCCCGGCCCCAACCCACGCTCCGACTCACGCCACTCCCGCCGGGACCGGTACCAGGAGACCACCGCGTTGATCACGGGCACGCCGAGCCGGCGGAGCGCCTCGAAGCCCCGCTCGTACCCACGCTTGAAGGAGGGGGCCTTGACGACGAGCAGCGCGTCCACGACCGGCTCCCCATCCGCCGTGAGCAGCTCGTCCAACGGGCGCCCGCGGCCCGGCTTGGTGAACACGCCCAGGGCCCGACCGCCCGCGCGCTCGACCTCCCGGATCAGCCGGTCGGGGACGTCGGTGCAGCCCCAGACCCAGAACTCCCGGCTCAGGTAGACCCCAACCGTCTCCCGATCGGAGGGGCCGGGCGGTTCCTCCAGCAGGCCGCGATCCGGGTGGTACAGGCCGTCCCACGGCCGCTCCTCCGGGGGCTCGCACCCCAGGTCCAGGCCGAGCACCTCGCGCGCCAGGTAGCGGAAGGCGTGCTCCAGGTTCCGCTCCCCGCCGTACTCCACGTACTCCCGCACGCGGTCGACGACCCGGTCGGGTACGGTGTTCAGGGACTGCACCCCGGTGGAGCCGTCGACGGGGACGGCCACGATCTCCGCGCTCTCGTCCGGGACGACGGGTCGGGTGACGCGGAGCAGGACGATCAGGTCGTAGTCCCCGGACTCGGGCGCGCCGTCCTGGGTCGCCACCTCGAGGTCGAAGGGGAGCCGCTCGGCCACGCGCCGGGCGGCCCGGAGCATGACGCGGGAGCACACGCAGAGGGCTCGCACGGTGACCCCCTCAAGGCTTATTCGGTGTTACCTTAGTAACGTTTCGTGGTACGGTACGCGGGCGGGGTCCGGCTTGAGTCTTAAGGAGCGCGTGCGGGAGGCGGTGCCGGAGGAGGCCCGGGAGTTCGCGCGGTCGGTGCTCCGCCGGCTGCTCGCGTGCGAGCGGGAGCTGGAGGTCACGGTGAGGGCGCTCGAGGGTCGGTTCGTCGAGCCGGGTCCATCGGGCAACCCCACGCGGGGCGACGTGGACGTCCTGCCCACGGGCAAGAACTTCTACTCGGTGGACCCGCGGAAGGTGCCGACCCGGCGGGCCTGGCGGGTGGGGCGCCGGCTCGCGGAGAGGACGCTGGAGCGGTACCGGGAGGAGCGAGGCGAGTACCCACGCGCGGTGGGGATCGTGCTTTGGGCGTCGGACGTGATGCGGACGGGCGGTGAGGTGCTGGCGCAGATTCTGTGGCTGCTGGGCGTGCGGCCCCGGTGGGACGGGGCGGGCGTGGTTCGGGGGCTGGAGGTGGTCCCGGTCGGGGAGCTGGGCCGGCCGAGGGTGGACGTGGTGGTCCGGATCAGCGGGATGTTCCGGGACGCGTTCCCGAACTTGATCGAGCTCCTCGACGAGGCGTTCGAGCTGGTTCGGAACCGGGACGAGTCGGAGGGGGAGAACTTCGTGAGGCGGCACGGGGGCGGGCACCGCGTCTTCGGGGACCCGCCGGGGGCGTACGGGGCGGGCGTGAACTACGCCGTGCACGCGTCCGCGTGGGAGGGCCGGTCGGACCTGGCGCGGGTGTACGTGCGGTGGGGTGGGTACGCCTACGGTCGGGACGCGTTCGGTGAGGAGGCCTTCGAGGAGTTCGAGCGGGCGCTGTCCAACGTGCGGGCGGTGTCGGTCGCGCAGTCCTCGCACGAGTGGGATCTCCTCGGTTGCTGCTGCCACTTCGCGTTCCACGGGGGGATGGTCGCGGCGGCGGAGGAGCTCTCGGGGGAGCGGGTGGAGTGTTACCATCACGACGTGACGGACCCGAATCGGGTGCTCACGCGGTCGATCGAGGAGGAGCTGCGGCGGTTGGTGGATCAGAAGCTGGCGAACGAGGAGTGGATCGAGGCGCTGCTGGGGCACGGGGCGAGGGGCGCGTCGGAGTGGTTGAAGCGGGTGAAGAACCTGCTGGGGTGGGACGCGACGACGGGG
>JBDOKE010000076.1:0-4774 GCA_039833815.1 Methanobacteriota archaeon
CAGGCCGGAGACGGGCTGACCGCGCGGGTCCAGCTTGCCGAGGATGGGCACGCCCATCCGCTGGAAGGCGAGCGCCCAGAGCCGGATGTTCATGAACAGGGCCGTGGCCAGGATCACGGGGATGTTGGACGTGTAGAGCAGTCGGACCGGGAACCGGCCCCGTGCGCCCCGGATCCCGGAGAACGCGATCGGGATCTCGACCCGAATGCCCTCCACGTACAGGACGACGAGGAACGTGATCAGCGCGCCCAGCACGGGGGCCAGCAGGGTCCAGTCGGGCGAGCCTTGCAGCGCGGTCTGCAGGAACGCCCACAGGGCGCCCGCCGGTCGCCCCGGCTGCTGCGGGCTGGGGAGCGGGTTGAGCGCTCCGATCACGATCTGCGAGGACACGCCCGCGACAATGAACAGGCCAACGCCCGAGCCGATTCCCCACTTGCTCACCACCTCGTCCAGGAAGATCACGAGGATGCCGCCGAGCGCGAGCTGCAGGATGAGCAGCAGCTCCAGGAGCAGGCTGGGCTCGGCCGGGGGCACGGCCCCGCTAAACACCATCATGGCGCCCTCGAAGAAGCAGAGCAGGATGGCCAGGAGCTTCTGCAGGGACTGAAACAGGCGCCGGTCCTCCGGGTCCGTGAGGTCCAGCTTGAGGAGGTCGCCGCCGACGAGCAGCTGCAGCAGGATGGAGGCGGTCACGATCGGCCCGATTCCCAGGGTCAGTAGGGACCCGAAGCTGCCCGCCAGAACGGCCCGCAGGTTCGCGAAGTAGTCCACGGCCTGCGGGGCCATTCCGTACAGTGGAATCTCGCACAGGACGAAGTACGCCAGGAGTGGGAGCCCGGTGTACTTGAACAGCTTCTCATTGAACGGGACGTGCCTCTTCGGCACCTTCACCTCCGGCATGCGCTCGAGGATCGGCCGGAGCCGCTCCAGCCACTCCTCGGACAACGCCTACCACCCGGGGCGGCTTTTTGGAGAAAAAAATGAGGGTGCTACGCCTCCGCCCCCTCGGACCCACCGGACTCGAGCGTCACCGCCTCACCACCGGCCTCCTCCAGCTTCTCCACGGCCCGATCCGTGAACTCCGGGGCCTTGACGACGAGGGGCCGCTTAACCTGGCCGCCGCCCAGCACCTTGTCGAACGGGCCGCCGAACCGCTTCAACCGCTCGTCGGTGACGTCGATGACGATCCTCTCGTCCTCCTTCTTCGCGATCCCCTCCTCGAGCAGCCGATCCGCCAGGGCGTCCAGGTCACCCACGTTGATCGTGTTGGGCTCCCGCACGACCTTCGGAGGCCGGTTGAACCCATGCTTCCCGAAGTGGTCCGGCATGTACTTGATCACGTGGAACCACTTGTGCTTGTGCGAACCCGCCATCCCTCGGCCTCCGCGGTTGCCGGCTCCGCTCCGATTCCTGTGGTGACCACCACCGTGCGTACGTGACCCTCGGTACTTCTTCGGCGACTTCTTCCTCCGGCGAACGACCATGGTCGAGACCCCCTAAATCATCCTCATCAGCAGGTCGTTGATGTGCTCACCCCGGTACCCCAGCGCGCCCCCGAGCACGAACGGCTTCTTGATCCCGCCGCGCTCGTAGCCGCCGCGCGGCGGGTGCAGGCGGAAGAACGGCTTCAGCCCCGGGATGTCGTCCAGCTCGGCCTCGAAGTTGCAGTACGCCTCCGCGAACTCGTCAATACCGTCGTAGTCCGTGTGCTCGGCAACGTACTCGTCCGTCACGGGGCGCCCGCCCTCCAGCTCGCCCCGCTTCCGGAGCAGCTCGGCCACGACCTCCGGCTTGACCTCGCCCCAGGTCACGTAGTCCTTGATCTTCTGCAGCATGCCCAGGTAACTGGGCCGGTCGTCGATGAGCACGCACCAGTTCCGCCGCAGCAGCTTGAGCATCCGCATGGTGTCCTCGATATCGTACCGGACGCCGACCCGACCGCGCACCCGGACCACCGCGAGGCGCTTCGTGGCGCGCTCGTACTCCCGGGCGTCCGGGCTGACCTTGACGCCCTCACCCTTCTCCGCGCGCTTTCTCGCCGCCTCGCTCGCGGTCTCCGGCTTCTCCAGCTCCACCCGGCCGGTGGGCACCTTACCGGCCTCCGCCACCGCTTACGCCCCCTCCCCGGCGCTACCGCTCACGATGCCGAGGCGCTCCGCCTCCTCGGGTCGCATCCGCATGTAGATCAGGTTCCGCAGCGCGTCGAACGTGGCCTTCGCGAAGTTGATCGTCGTCCGCGTCTCGCCCTTACCCTTACCGCCCGTGGTCTTCGTCCACACGTCCTCGATGCCCGCCATCTCGAGCACCTTCTGCGCCGCCTCACCCGCCACCAGGCCCGTGCCACGCGGGGCGGGCTTCAGCGTGATCCGCACGCTGCCGCACTTGCCCGTGACCTCGAACGGTACGGAGTGCGGTCGACCGCACCCGCACTCCCAGCTACCGCACCCGCGCCGCACCTTGATGATGTTCAGCTTGGCCCGGTCGATCGCGGCCCGGATCGCCGGGCCCACCTCGCGGGCCTTGCCCTGACCCACGCCGACGTACCCGTCCTTGTTCCCCACCACGACCGTCACGCGGAAGCGAACCCGCCGACCGGACTTGTGCATCTTCTGGACCATGTTGACGTCGAGTACCTCCTCCTCCAGGTCCGGCAGCAGCCAGTCCACGATCTCCGGCTCCATGATCCGCCAGCCTTGGGCCAGCACCTCGTCGATCGTCTTGATCTCGCCCTCCTTCACCATCTGACCCAGCTTCGTCTTGGGCTCCCACTCCTCCAGTCTCCTAGGGGCGCCCATGGCTTACACCCCGCCTGCCTTTACGACCCGGAGCCGACCTCTTCCTCGATTTTAGCCTTCACCTCCTCGAAGTGCTCCGGCAGCTCCTCCGGTCGCAGCCCCCGCTCCAGGTACTTGGAGAACCGGCGCTCGTACTCCTCCGGGTCCTCCTCCCGGATCTGCCGGGCCAGGTTGGCGATGTGCTCGCCTCGGATTCGATCCTCCGGTGGCAGCACCTCCTCCCCGTGCGGTACCTCCAGGCCCGCGTCGAGCGCTCCCTTCAGGATCGCGAAGACCCTGGCGCCCCGGACGGGACGGTGCAGCCCGATGTCCAGGACCGCCCGCTCGATCCCCCGGTTCAGGGCCCGGAGCCCGCAGAGGTACCCCGTTAGGTAGGCGGCCGGCGTGTTACCGCAGTGGCCCTTCCACCCGAACTTGTTCCGGAGCTCGATGGAGTGGGCCGAGGCCAGCGTCACGTCGCCCTGCGGGGCGTAGTCGATGATCTGGGCGATGTTGTGGTTCAGCGTCTTCCGGGCCACCAGCCTCGGGGCGTCGGCCTTCAGCAGCTCCCGCCGCTTGTAGTAGTTGGTCTTGCCCTCGCGGCGCCGACGGAACGGTACCCGGTAGCGCGGCCCGGTCGCCATCGGAAATCACCTCCGTTTCATTTCTTCCACAGATCGTTCTCCTCAATGTACTGCAGCAGGTGGGAGGTGTCTCGGAAGTACCCTCCCTTGGCCATCAGGTACAGCTTCCGGTACGTGCTCCGGTCGATCTTGCCCGAGTCTCGCAGCTCCCGCAGCTTGCGCCGAATCGGCCGGATCCGCTGGATCCAGAGCCGCTTCTTCGGCATCCGGGCACCCTTCGCACCCTTCCGGCGGCCCGGTCCACGCCTTCTACCCTTCTTCTTCTGCTCGTGCCGCTTCCGGGCGCGCACGCGGGACTGTCCCTTGATCGGCTTCTTTCGGATCGCTCCCTCCTTGATGAGGCGTCGAATGTCCTCCCGGGTCTGCGCCTGCGCGACCTCGTCCAACCGATCCGGGTCGATCCACACGCGATGCACGCCGCACTTCAGGATCTCCGCGGCCATCCTGCGCTGAGGCCTGAGGTTCAACGCGAACTCCCCCCGGCCGCGGATCCCCGAGGGACGCGGCGGCCCCGCGAGTGGAATTAGAAAGTTTCCCGACCCTGAAGCGAGCCTCTCAGGATCAGGCTCCGCAGCCGCTTCACCTCATCCTCCTCCAACCGCCGGACCTCCAGCTTCTCCTCATCCTCCGGGACGATGGCCGAGTGACCGTAGGGGTCCTTCAGCACGAGGGTGATCTCGTCCTCTCCGGACAGCGCGGCCTCGATCCGATCCAGGATCTCCCGGGCCCGCTCCCGGGCCTCCTCCCGGTCCGCCCACCTCGCCGCCATCCGCACGTGCTCCTTGATCCGGCGCAGAACCCCCTCCACGTTCGACACGAACCCCTCGGCGGCGGGCCCCGGACGAACCTTGATCCCCAGCTCCGGGATCTCCAGGAAGCCGGAGGGTGACCTGATCACGCGAACCTTGACGTCGTCCGGCGAGTTCACCCGGTACCGGTACTCCGACGGATCGCGCTCCTCCAGGCACATCACGTCGGAGATCCGGTACCCGCACGCCTCGCACTGAATGAACTGCTCCAGCACCCGACCGAAGTGCGGGATCTCGTCCACCCTACCGTAGACCCGCAGCGCCTTCCGCCCGCAGATCGGGCACTCCTGGTCGGACACCTCCATCTGGTACCGAAACGGTCCGTCCTCCCCCTTCTCGGACCCGTCACCCTCACGGTTCGACCTCTCGCTCAACCCCGGTCACTCCCCGGCTCGACCTCCTCCACCTCGATCCCCGCCTCCTCCAGCGCCTCCAGAGCCCGCTTCAGGGCCTTCTCGTCCGGAGCCGTGATCCGGTGGTAGTGCACGTCGTCCGAGGCCGAGTACAGGTGCTCGAAGTAGTCCCGGCTCTCCCTCCGCTCCAGGAT
>JBDOKE010000077.1:0-2607 GCA_039833815.1 Methanobacteriota archaeon
TCCCCAGCGTCGCCCGCGCCGCCCAGCGCGCCGGCTGGCACGTCACCCACCACGCCGGCCACGTCTGGACCCTCAAAAACCCCCACCCCACCCCCGCCGACGCCATCAACCCCCTCGCCGTCTACGATCCGCGGTCCGAGGTCAGGGAGGGGCTGATGAAGTACACGACGGCCCTGAACCTCGTGCCGCGGGACGGGCGGCGGTTCGCCTTCGTCTGGGTGAGGGACCCGGGGAGGCTGCGGGCGTTCCGGAAGGCGGTGATCCGACCCAGGACGGAGGGTGACGTGCGGCTGGCGGTGGAGCTCGCCCGGCGGGGCGGGCGCGTGCTGCTGATCCTGCCCTCCGAGGACGAGCGGATCGCCGGACTGGTCGAGCGGAGGCTGGGCGTTCGGGTGCGATCGGCGGAGCTCCGGCTGCGACCCGCGTACCCGGACGTGAGCGATCAGGTGCGGGTGTGGCGGCTGGCCGTCAAGTCCAGGCCGAGGGGACCGTTCCGACCCCCGGAGGCCCCGAGATACCAGCCGTTGAACCCGCAGCCGCTGCCGCGCCAGCACCGGGTGGACGGGAGGTGGTTCCGGGACGTGCGCGTGGGGAAGGGGACGATCCGGGTGTGCGGGGTCGACCTCCCCGAGGTCGCGGCCCGACTGCACCCACCGCTGCTCAACACGGGCCCGTGGATCCCGCCGCTGCCGGGGCCGCGGGAGCGGGCGCTGTTCTCCAAGGCGCTGGAGCGGTTCGGATCCCAACCTCACCCGGTTAAGGCGCGGATGCGTGGGGATCGGATTGAGGTGCGTGCGGGCGGTCACCGGTGGGTGCTGGTCAAGCTCAAGCACTTCCCCGCGTGGATAGCCCGGGGCGGTGACGTCCTCGTCGGCCCTGGGGGTACGATGGTGATCAGGGCGGACGCTCCCACGGTGGAGCTGAGGTTCTCCCCTCCCGCTCGACTGTACTGGGCCGGCGCGGCGGGATTCATCCTGGGCGCACTGTGGCTAATCCTGCGGGCGCGCCGCCCCCCTAGGTAGGCTAGGAGCGGGGCGACCCGGTTGGAGTGGCATTCGGATGGAGTTGGAAAAGGCGGTAAGGGTGAAGGGAGACGGGCGTTCAGCGCCCCCGCGGCGCCTGAGCGGAGGCATCGGAGACACCGGGACCGGCTGCCGCTTCAGGGTACCGACGGGCTCACTCAGGTACTTCGGGACGTTGGCACCACCGAGCCCGCATCCCACGGTTCCACGGTCCGGTAAGGGTTGAGGTTCAGGTCGATGCGCAGGCAGCCATCGCGTCGGGCCGGGTACCGGACGCCCATCCACGCGGCCCGTACCGCTATCAACCGCGCGTCCGTCGGAGGGGCACCGGCACCGCGCCCCACCAGGGAACGGGTGAGCACCCCGGGTACGGGTTAGGTGAGGGAACCGGATCGCCCCGTCACCGTGGAGCAGCACCACGGTGCTCGCGGCGCCCGCGGGCCAACGGTTAAGCGGTCTCCGAGTCGGATCGGTAGCACCAGCGCCGCCCGGAGCGGCTCGACTCAGGCGCGGCTCACCTCCCGGGCGCGCAGCATCCGGGTCGGCACCATCCCACCTGCGGCGCCCCCGAGAACACCACCAGCCCGCCGCCCCTGGTGACCGAAGTCATGAGTGGCTCGGCAGCCGGAGAACGATGACATCGGGCGGCGTCAGGGAACGACCACCGGCTTCGACCCGACCGGGAGCATCACAAAGGCGACGCCGCTCCTGACGCCAACGACCGGGAGTGGAACGTTCCGGTAGGCCCCCGACGATGAGGAACCGTCCGCTCACCCGGCCCGTGCCAGCGTCAGCGAGACGCCCGGGACCACCCGGGCGGTTACGGCCACGAGGGTCCCCTGACCGCGGCCACGATGAGCCAGCGCTCCGCGCACCAGACGCTGGCCGGGAATCAGGCCACGGCGTTGCGTTCTCGATCGACCATGACCACACGCTGGTCATGCGACGTCACGGCGACGATCACGCGCCCACCTCCTCGACGACGAACCGACTCTGGCCCCCGCTCCCGGGTACGTGGGAGACCGTGATCAGGCTCCGACGGCTCCGAACGCGGACCGTCGCCGGCCACTCCAGGATCGCTACGGTTCCCACGGTGCTCTGATGACAGAAACCCCATCGTCCGAGCGCTCACGCTTGAGACGCTCCGGCGCCAGTTCACCGTGCCATCGGCGTTGCTCCGGAACGACGCCGACCTCATGGGAAACCGGCGGGCGGAGCGCCGTAATCCTTCTCAGCCGGTCCCGGAGACCGGCTCCATCGCCGTCAGGCTTCTCACCCAACCTACGTCACCCGATAGCAGCGAGCATCACTCTGCACCGGTCTCGTAGCCTAACGCGGAACGGGCCTGATCGAGGCCGGCGGCAGCGTCACCGCGATCAAGCGTGGGAACAGCGACCGTCCCCGGGACCCCGGCGACATCAGGCTTCGGACGATCCGCGTTCACCTCCACGTTTCATTTCCTCATGTTGTATGGTACTATGATGACGCCGTAGTGATCGTGATCCGGGAATCCGGGATGGCCCCAAGATCCGGTGCCAGGGATGGGAGGGAATGGGAAACAGGATGGTTAGAATGAGATCCAGAG
>JBDOKE010000078.1:0-6437 GCA_039833815.1 Methanobacteriota archaeon
GCAGGAGCCGCGGGTCCCCCGTCTCCACGCCCACGCTCACGGAGGTACCCCGGCAGTACTCGCCCAGGAGCTCCGCGACCTCCCCGTTTACGAGGCAGGCCTTCACGTTCTCCACGAACACGACCTCCGCCCGCTTGGAAACGCGCCGGAGCAGCCGCTCCAGGGCGTCCAGGTTCGGTGGTGGGTGCCGGGGGTTCGTGATGGGTTCCTCGCCCCGATGGTAGTCCAGCACGTCCGAAGCGCTGAGTACGATTCTTCTCACTCCCTCCTTAACGAGGCCGCGCACCTCCCGGACGATGTCCCTCAGCGGTCGGGAGCGGGAGGGTCCGAACAGGGATGGGACCGAGCAGAATCCGCAGCCGGGTGGGATCCCCTCGGGGCACTCCCACCGCTCCCTTCCCTTCCCCCTCCGGCACCGGCCGCAGCCGGTGCACCTTCGCCCGTCGGGCAGCTCGAGGGTCGTGCGGTACGAGTTGCTGCACCCGCGCACCACCTCAACGTACACGCGCGCGGCCCAGCGGGTGGGGTAGGCCTGGATGAACTCGGGCTTGGGGGTGCCCGGCTTCCCGGTCACGGGGCGGGGGCCGGGGAACTCGATGTCGTCGCCCCGCCGCCAGTAGGCGCCCTTCACGGGCCCGCGGCGCTCGAGGAGCTCCGGGAGGGTGCGCTCGCACTCCCCCACGACCGCCGCGTCGGCTCCGGTCTTGAGGAGGGCGCTGGGGTCCGCGGCCCCGGGGCCGCCGAGGAACTTGAAGGCGTTCGGGTACCGATCGAAGACGCGGCGGGCGGCGCGCTCGTCGCCCGTCATCACGCTGACGCCCACGTGGTCGTACGGTCCCGGGTCTCCCAGCCGCTCGAACTCGACCAGGTCCACCTCGTACCCCTGCTCGGAGAGGACGGAGGCGGCGAGGCGGGGGCCCGCGCCGATCACGTCCCGGGAGCGCAGGCGGCGCCCGGATCCGGACCCCAGCGCGTCGACGATCAGCACGCGCTCGGTCAAGTCGACGGGCACCCGCGCGCCGGTTGAGTTTCTCCGTCGTTCACGCCCAGCTCACGTCTCGCTCCTTTTACGATGATCCCCGTCCACCGGAACGGCCGGCTCAGGGGGTGAGGAGTTGTCGGAGCAGGTGGAGATCCAGCCCACGACCAGGCACGAGGGTCACGGTAAGCTCGTTCTGTACGTGGACGACGAGGGGTACGTGGAGCGCGCGTTCTACCTGAACACGTCGGCGATCCGAGGGTTCGAGGCGATGGCTAAGGGACGGCCCGCGGAGTTCGTGCAGGTGGCGGTGATGCGAATCTGCGGCATCTGTCAGGCCACGCACGGCACCGCGTCCGCCGAGGCGTTCGAGCGCGCGATGGGGATCGAGCCGCCGCGGGACGGGCGGCTGCTGCGGGAGCTCTGCGCGCTGGGTAACCGGATCCAGTCCCACGTCCTGCACCAGCTGCTGGTGCTGGACGACTTCGTGGAGGAGGAGAAGGAGAAGGTGGAGGCGATCAAGCGGATCCAGCAGATCCGCAAGATCGGGCAGTACGTGGTGGACGTGGTGGGCGGCGAGGGCATCCACCCGCCGAACATCCGGATCGGTGGCATGGCGGAGAACATCTCGGAGAGCGCGCGGAAGCGGCTCTACCGGCGGCTGCGCGAGGCCCGGAGGCTGATGGAGGAGCAGCACGAGTTCATGCGGGAGATCGTGGAGCGGTTCGCGGAGGAGAACGACCTGGACCTGGACGAGTTCGGGCGTCACGATCAGCCCTTCATGGCCACGCACCCGACGTACGGGGACCCGGAGCGGCTGGACCTGGACCGAGTGGTCGAGATCCTGCCGATCGAGTACTACGGTGAGGAGTACAAGGAGGAGGCGTACGAGCACAACGGCCAGATCCCGCTGTACGACGGTGTCCCGGTCGAGGTGGGGCCGCGGTCCCGGTACGTGGTGTTCGACGGCGTGGACCCGCGGGGCGTCCTGTACATCCACATCCTGAGGTCGCAGGAGACGCTGGCGGCCATCGACCGGTGCCTGAACATCCTGGAGGAGCTCAACACGAGCGGTAAGACGCTCGCGGAGTGGGAGCCGCGGGCCGGTACGGGCGTGGGCGTCCACGAGGCGCCGCGGGGTACGAACGTGCACATCGCCACGGTCAACGAGCGGGGGATCGTCGAGGACTACCGCATCATCGCGGCGTCCACGTGGAACTTCCCGGTGGTGGAGAAGGCGATCGAGGGCGAGCACCAGGAGTACGCCGAGGTCATCATGCGCTGCTACGACATATGAGCCTCGTGCGCCGCTCACGTGGTCAAGGAGGTCCGGGATGCCGACTCCGGTGAGAAGCTGGGTGAGTCCCTCATCAGCCTGAAGGGATGACCGCCGCGGGGAACCCCGAAAGGGGACCCGCGGCGGGACCGGCCCCCACGCGGGGGCCGTCGCCCTCCCCTTCCCCCTCCTTCGCACCCTTGCCGTCCTTTCCCCCGTTTCCCGCCTTCGCTCCCTTGCCCTTGATACCCGCGTCGGGGGTGTGCCGTTGGTTCGGCTCGCGTACGTGCAGCTGGCCGGGTGCTGCGGGTGCCTGGTCTCGCTGGCCGACACGTACGAGCGGTTGTTGGATATCCTCGATGAGGTGGAGCTGGTCTACTGTCAGACGCTGATGGACGAGCGGAAGATCCCGGAGTGCGACGTGGCCATCGTCGAGGGCGCCGTCTGCCTGAACTACGAGGAGTGCGTGGAGTTCGCCAAGCAGGCGGAGGAGCGCTCCGACACGCTCGTGGCGCTCGGGGCCTGCGCGGCGACGGGCAACTTCATGCGGTACTCGCGGGGCAACGAGCAATCCGCCCCCACGCACGAGGCGTTCGTGCCGCTGACCGAGGTGGCGGACGTGGACTACGCGATCCCCGGCTGCCCGCCGGCCCCGGAGGCGATCGAGCGGTTCCTGACGCTGCTCCTGGAGGGTGAGACGGACCTGCTGGAGCCCTTCGCCAAGCTGGCGGAGGGGAAGACGGAGTACTGCGGCTGCGACCTGATGTACCACGTGGTGAACAAGAACATGTGCATGGGCTGCGGCACGTGTGCGGCCGCCTGTCCGACCCGGGCGATCGAGATCGTGGACGGTCGGCCGGTGGTGAACGAGGATCGCTGCATCAAGTGCGGCGCCTGCTTCACGCAGTGCCCGCGGACGATCTGGCCGGGTGACGACGCGATCAAGGAGCTCGTGATGGGGGGTGAGGAGGAGTGAGCGAGCTGAAGGAGATCATGGTGAAGGGCGACGAGGAGCTGCTGGGCGAGCACCTGGGCGTGTTCACGGCCCGGTCCACCGAGCGGCGAATCCTGAAGGCGGCCCAGGACGGCGGCATCGTTTCGGCGGTCATGATCTACGGGCTGGAGGAGGGCAAGTTCGACGGCGTGATCGCCGCCGTGGCGGACCCGGACGACCCGGAGGAGCCGTGGAAGCCGCGGCCGGTGGTGATCACGGACCCGGACGAGGTACTGGAGGCGGCCGGGACGAAGTACACGTACTGCCCCAACGTGAGCGTGCTAAAGGAGGCAGTCCGGAGCCACGGCTGCGAGCGCGTCGCGATGGTCGGTACGCCGTGTCAGGTGCGGGCGGTCCGGAAGGCGCAGCTGCTGCCCGTGGGCATGCGGCACGTGCCCGACAAGATCGAGCTGCTGATCGGTATCATCTGCATGGAGAACTTCCCGTACGAGGGCCTTAAGACGATGGTGGAGCAGCTGTGCGGCGTGTGGATGCGCGAGGTTGCCAAGATGGACATCGGTAAGGGTAAGTTCTGGGTGTACACGGACGACGGGGAGGTTAAGTCCATCCCGATCGACGAGACGCACCCGTTCGAGGGGGAGCCGTGCCACGTCTGCACGGACTACTGCGCCGAGCTCTCCGACCTGACCGCGGGCTCGGTGGGTTCCCCGGACGGCTGGAGCACGGTGATCGTGCGCACGGAGAAGGCGCTGGAGCTGCTCGAGGAGATGGTCGAGCAGGGCCTGCTGGAGGTGAAGAGCATCGAGGAGGTGAAGCCGGGGCTGGGACTGGTCGAGAAGCTGGCGCAGGCGAAGAAGAGCAAGAACCAGAAGGAGATCGAGGAGCGGAAGGAGCTGGGACTTCCGGAGCCGGGCAAGGTGCACGAGCAGCTTTAAAGCCGGTAGTGCCGAAACCCCAGCTCCCTCGCTTTTTTCCACGCGCTCTCTAGTTCTTCCGTGGAGGGGCGGCGGTTAATCTCCGGGTACTCGTGCGCCCGGTGCTCCGGCCGGTACTGCGGCATCACGTTGAGCGGCGTGTCCGTGCCCAAATTCTCCGCGATCCACTCCAGGATCCGATGGGTGCAGCACTCGACGTGGCCCGGTAAGACCAGGTGGCGGACGATCAGCTCGCACTGACGGCGAGCCTCCAGATGGTTGCGGGTGACAACCTCCCAGTAGTTGGGCGCGCTCGAGTACCGCTCGGCGCACTCGTCCCGCCCGTACTTGAAGTCGGTGAGGTAGACGTCGATCACCCCGTCCAGCAGCCGCATCGCCTCCTCCGTGAGGTACATGTTCGAGTTCCAGACCTGGGGGACGTTCACATCCAGGACGGTCAGCACGCGGAGGATGTAATGCAGGTTGGGGGTGGGGTCGCCGCCCACCCAGTTCACGTTCCTCGATCCCTCGGAGCGGCGGTGCCGGATGATCCGGGCCAGCCGCTCCGGCTCCACCCTCACCCCGTTCTTCGGGTGGAAGGCGATGTCCCAGTTCTGGCAGTAAACGCACCGGAACGTGCACCCGCAGAAGAAGATCGTGTGCGAGGGGACCAGCACGCGCTCCTCGCCCAGGTGCAGGAACTCGGAGGAGATACGGGGGGACGGTGGCACGCGGCAGAAGCCCCGTTCCCGCGTCCGGTCCACCTCGCAGCGCCGCTCGCAGAAGGTGCAGCGCTCGAGCAGGCGGCGGGCGATGGTGGCCTTGAGCTCCAGCAGGTTGGGACTCGCGGGCTCCACGTCCGATGGGGAGGGTCGCTCCTCCCATCGGGCGCGGAACTCCTCCATGGCCTCGTCGTGCTCCCTCCACAGCTCGTCCAGATCGCCCTCCCGGATCTCCACCGGGACGGATTTGGCCACGAGGTAGCGGGCCGAGAGCCGGTCGCGCTCGATCTCGTGGTAGTCCCTTAGCGCGTCGATCCTCATCACTCGTAGGCACCCCGGGGAGCGGATCCCGGTGGCGGGACCTCGCGCAGGTTCGGGTCGATCGAGTGCATGTTCAGGTAGCCGGAGTTGTACAGCTCCTGGATCTTGCGGTGGTTCCTCAGCTCGGCCCAGGCGTCCCGTCCGTAGAACACGAAGGGCGAGAAGTCGCCGAGAGCCATGAGGGTGAGGGCCAGCACGCGTCCCCCGTACCGGGCCAGGATCCAGTAATACGGCTCCGAGCCGCAGCCCAGCCGCCAGATCGGGTGGCCCCATCGGCACGAGCCGTGCCAGACGACCATCGTGGGCCCGGGGACCGAGCGCAGGAGGTCTCGGACGTACCGAACGGCCTGGTCGGTCGCGCCGAAGGTTCGACGGTCGGCCACCCACTCTCCCACCATGCCGCGGTGACCGTAGAGGACGTCCTCCAGGATGAGGCCCCAGTTGGGGTTCGCGAAGACGGTCCGGTAGTCGTACCAGGCGAGCTGCACGATCAAGACGTCGTTGTACCAGAAGTGGCTGTACCCTACCTTGCCCGCGTTGTGAATCACGAGGATCTTGCGGTACCCGTGCTTCCGGGCGAACCGTGTGAGGCGCTCGATGTGCGGGGTCCCCGGGGCGATGTCGGGATTGTGCAGCTTGACGTAGACGGCCCGGCCCCAGGGGTCGCCCAGGGTGGCCTGGAAGGAGCGGTACTCGGCCAGCAGCAGGCCGAGGTAGGCGAGTAGTAGGGCGGGAGCGGCGAGTTTGAGGGCCCGAACGACCCGCATCTCTCATCCCCTTAGCCGCCGCTTCAGCTCCTCCCACAGCTCGTGCTCGGGCCCGCAGCCGGAGGCGAAAACGGGGTCCCGCGACGTTCGGCAGATCTCGGCGATCGCCTCCACCTTTTCGTCCATCCGATCGTGGGGGATCCCGTGAAACTCCACCGAATCGAACTCCTCGGACAGGTCGCGGTAGTACTCGCGGGCCGCCCGGACGGACTCGCGGCCCGGGAAAACGTGCACCTCCACCGGGTCCATCTCCCTGAGGACGCGCCGGTGCATTTCGAAGATGGGACGCTCTCCCGCGTCCGGGGTCGTGTACACGCAGGTCCTCACCTCGCCGGCTTGCTCCAGCATCAGGTTGGCGTTGGCCTTGAACGCGTCCCCGTTGTCACCCTGACCGGCCCCGACCAGGCGGCCGTCCACGCTCATCACCTCAAAGCGTCCCGGCGGTATGAACGACTCCGGATCGAGTCCCTCCAGCGTCTCCCGGACGGTTCGCTCGACGTCAT
>JBDOKE010000079.1:0-2905 GCA_039833815.1 Methanobacteriota archaeon
GCTGCGCCGTCCTCGCCGCCGCCAACCCCGAGGCCGGCCGCTGGCAGGGCGACCACCCCATCGAGGAGATCAACCTCGACCCCGCCCTCCTCTCCCGCTTCGACGTGATCCTCTTCACCCGGGACGAGCCGGACCCGGACCAGGACCGCCGGATCGCGAAGACGATGATGGACGCGTTCGACGGGGGCGTCGAGGAGCTCGATCACGACTACGGGTTCTACAAGCGCTACATCCTGTACGCGACCACCGAGTACCCTAACGTGAAGATCTCGAGGGAGGCCCGGGAGAGGCTGTCCGAGTGGTTCGTCTCCGTGCGCCAAAAGGCCGCGGACATGGCGGACGAGGGGGAGCTTCGGACCGTCCCCGTCACCCGCCGACAGATGGGTTCCACCATCCGACTGGCCCGGGCGGCGGCCCGAGCCCGGCTCTCGGACACGGTGGAGTCCGAGGACGTCGAGGTCGCCCTGTCCATCATGGAGGAGTTCATGAACGAGGTGATGCGGGACGAGGGAACGCTGGACGCGGACGTCATCGAGACGGGCCAGCCCAAGTCCGTGCGCGAGGCCCGAGAGTACGTGCTCCGGGTCGTGCGGAAGCTGTCCAAGGAGTACGAGGACGGGGTGCCGAAGAAGGAGATCATCAACGCGGTCAAGAACCGGGTGAGCCGGGAGAAGATCGAAGAGATCTTGAACGACCTCCTCGAGGAGGGCGACCTCATCCAGCCCCGGCCCGGGGTTTACGCGCCCATCAAGTAGCGGTGGTGAGCCGCGGTGAGCGAGTCCGAGGAGCTCTCGCGCAGATACCCCGCGGTGCGCGTGCCCGCGGGCGTCCTCGCCCGCTCCTCTCCGACCGACGACGGGTTCGTCACGCCCGACGGGGTGCGGTTCCACCGGGCGCTGGTGGTCGGCGTGGTCTCGTCCAAGTACGTGGACGAGGACCGGGAGTTCGCCGTCCTCACGATCACCGACGACACGGGCTCGGTGGACGTGTTCGCCTTCGAGGAGTGGTTCGAAACGGCCAGCGAGCTGGAGCGCTGGATGGAGGTTAAGGTCGTCGGCCGGCCCATGGAACCGCGCGAGGAGGGCCGGTCGGTCCCCCTCCGGGCCGAGCTCATCCGGCCGTCCTCCTACCACGAGGAGCTCCTACGCCGGCTGGAGTACGAGCTGACGCTGAGGCGGGTCGGCGAAGCGGCGGAGAAGGTCGAGCCGGAGGCCCGGGAGACGGAGGGGACCGAGAAGCCGGTCGAGCCGTCCGAGGGCTCCGAGGAGGAGGCGGCCGAGGAGCCCGAGCGCCCGGAGGACCTCGACGACGTTGTCCGCAAGGTGTACGAGCGGCTGGTCGAGCACGAGGAGGACATGTTCTCTAGGCAAGACTTATACGAGATCATCTCCGAGGTCGTGCCGGACGCGGACGAAGAGTTCTGCGACCGCGTGATCAAGGAGCTCGAGAAGCGAGATCTGATCTTTCCGATCAAGCTGCCAAGCGGCAAGCACTGGTCCGTGGTCGTGGAATGGGGGGTGTAGCCCGTGCCGCTCGAGTACGACTACGAGGAGCTCCTGGAGCGTGCCTACGAGCAGCTCCCGGACGAGGTGCTGGAGGACCGGCGGTTCGAGGTCCCGAAGCCACGCGTCTCGATCGAGGGCAAGACGACCATCATCCAGAACTTCAAGGAGATCGCGAACAAGCTGAACCGGGACCCGGAGCACCTATCTCGCTTCTTCCTGAAGGAGCTGGGTACGGCCGGGCACATCGACGGGGATCGCCTGGTGCTGCACGGCACGTATCACCCGAAACTCATCGAGGAGGAGCTCAAAGAGTACGTGGAGGAGTTCGTCCTGTGCCCGGAGTGCGGTCGTCCGGATACGAAGCTGGTTCGGGAGGACCGGCAGTGGGTCTTGAAGTGCGAGGCGTGCGGGGCGTGGTCCTCGGTCAGGAGGCTGAAGTAGCATGCCCCGGGTCTCCGTGAACGTTCAGGGGACCCCCGACACCCTCGTCATCGCGCTCTGCGACGAGGAACTTCTGGGGAGGCGACTCTCGGCGGGCGACCGGGAGATCGAGGTCCCGGAGAGCTTCTACGGCGGAGAGCTCATGGAGGTCCGGGAGGCCGTCCGCCGCGTCCGCCGGCTCGCGGACGAGTACCGCGAGGAGAAGACCGTGGCCATCAACGCCCTGGGCGAGCGGGCCTGCTCCGTAGTGCTCGAGGCGCGACTGGTCAGCGAGGGACAGATCGGGGAGCTCGCGGGCGTCCCCCACGTTCAGGTCTACATCCTGCCCCGGGAGCCGGCCCCTTGAAGGGGCTCCTCTGCACGACCGTGCCCGGCCTGGAGGACGTCTGCTCCGAGGAACTCCGGGACCTGACCGGGTGCCGGGTGAAGGAGCGTCCCCTGGGCGTCCGCGGCCGGGTGGTCGTTCGCTGCCCCGAGGCCGAGGCCCTCGACCTCGCCCGCAGGATCAACTCCGAGTCGCTGACGGTTCACCGCGTCGCGATCCTGCTGGGCGGGTTCGAGATCGAGCACCGGGACGAGCGCGGGCTGGACGAGATCCGGGAGGCCTGCCTCGACCTTCCGTTCGAGCGCTACATCACCGAGCAGGACACGTTCGGCGTGCGCCCCTCGCGGCTGGGCGAGCACGACTTCACGAGCGTGGACGTGGGGGCCGCGGTCGGGGACGCCGTGATCGAGCGCGTGAAGCGGGAGGCCGGCTTCCGCCCCAAGGTGAACCTGGACGCACCCTCCGTCATCGTCCGGGCGGACGTGGTCGGGGACCGGGTGCTCGTCGGCGTGTGCACGACCGGGGACCGGTCCCTCCACCAGCGCGGGTACCGGGTGTACGACCACCCCGCCGCGCTGAACCCGGTCATCGCTCAGGGGCTCCTCAAGCTGGCCGGGGACCCGGGGTCGCTCAT
>JBDOKE010000080.1:0-1735 GCA_039833815.1 Methanobacteriota archaeon
GACTACGTGTACTACGGCCTCGAGTACGTCGAGGACAAGTACGGGCTCGCGGACGCAGACCACGACATGGAGGTCGTCAAGGACGTCGCGACGGAGGTCACCCTCTACGGCCTCGAGCAGTACGAGCGGTACCCCGCCGCCATGGAGACTCACTTCGGCGGCTCGCAACGGGCCGCCGTCTGCGCTGCCGCGGCCGGCTGCAGCGTCGCCTTCGCCACCGGACACGCCCAGGCGGGCCTCAGTGGCTGGTACCTGTCGCAGATCATGCACAAGGAGGGTCACGGTCGACTGGGCTTCTACGGTTACGACCTGCAGGACCAGTGCGGCGCGGCCAACTCGCTGAGCGTGCGAAGCGATGAGGGGATCCCGCTCGAGCTCCGCGGACCCAACTACCCGAACTACGCGATGAACGTGGGCCATCTGGGCGAGTACACGGGCATCGTCCAGGCCGCGCACGCGGCCCGGGGCGACGCGTACTGCGCCAACCCCGTCGTCAAGGTCGCCTTCGCCGATCCCGATTTAGTCTTCGACTTCACCGAGCCGCGCAAGGAGTTCGCCAAGGGAGCCCTGAGAGAGTTCGAACCGGCGGGCGAGCGCGATGTCATCCTCCCGGCGCCGGAGTGAGCGGAAGCGACGGCAGAAGCGGCGCTACCGCCCCTACGAGCCCTTCGAGGACGTCAAGCACTACGACATCGCCGGGTGCAGCTAGGTCCTCCCGCTCTTTTTTTCACGGCCTAATTCTCCCCGACCTCCCAGACCACCCCCACCGCCGCCGGCTCGGTCCCCACGGTCAGCAGGAACCGATCACCCGGCTCCGCCACGACCTCCCGGTCCAGCCTGAGCCTCACCCGGCCCACGTTGTGCCCCTCCGCGTAGGGTCGGAGCGTGTCCGTGCCTGCGTCCGTCTCGATCTCCGCGAACCGCGCGTTCACGGCGGCCGAAAACACGTGCACCTTCACCATGCTCCCCGGCCGGAGCTTCGCCCCGATGGAGAGGACCTCCGCCTCCAGCTCCTCGGTCGTCGTCAGGTCCTCGCCCAGGTGCATGCCCCGGGTCACCGAGACGTCCTCGCCCACCCTCAGCCGGGCCCGGAAGGGCGCGCCCGGTCGGGGCTCGGGATCGAGCTCCACTACCTCCGCCTCCTCGCCGCCCGGGTAGATCCGCACGGTGTCGCCGAGGCGGCCGCGGTCCAGCACGCAGAAGGCGTCCACGAGCCCGTCCTCCACCCTCCGGGTCGACTCGATAGGGGCCCGGGGCGGACCCTCCGGCTCGGGCCGCGGCGGCTCCTCGAGCCCGGCCAGCGCGTCCAGGAGCTCCTCCGCACCCTCACCCGTCTTCGCCGAGACGAGGATCGGCTCGCGCACGGTCTCCACACCCAGCAGGTCGAGCAGCTCCGTGACCTCCTCGGCCACCTCCCGCGCACGCTCGTCGCTCACCAGGTCGACCTTGTTCACGACCGGGAGGATCCTGGCCCCGTAGAACGAGACGATGAGTGCATGGTCGATGGTGCCCGGGCACGGGCCCTCGTCGGCCGCTACCACCAGGATCGCGTAGTCCGCGCTCCAGGCGGAGGCTAGCATGTTGCGGATGTAGTCCCGGTGCCCCGGCACGTCTACCAGAGAGACCGTCGTCTCTTCCAGCTCCAGGAAGGCCCGCGCCGGCTCGATGGTCACGCCCAGCTCCCGCTCGTGCGGCAGCCGGTCCAGCCACTCTCCCGTGAGGTCCTTGATCAGCG
>JBDOKE010000081.1:0-8351 GCA_039833815.1 Methanobacteriota archaeon
GTGCAGCTGGTAAGGGCGCGGCCGGGGGACGACGTGCTGGTCGTCGGAGGCCCGGAGGAGACCATCGACCGGGTGTTCGAGCTGTTCCCGGACGTGAAGGAGGAGGAGCCGGGGGAGACCGAGCCCGTCCCGGAGGCGCGCGGAACCCGGAGGATCGTGATGCCGGAGCGCCGATGCAGGGCGGCCCGCCGGCACGACAAGGAGCTGAGGGAGATCCTGGAGATGCAGGGGTACGAGATCGTGGAGCCCTCGGTGCGGGGGTACGTGTGCGGGTTCGAGGCCATGCAGCGGGCCCTGCTGCGCGGGGAGGCCAGTCTGGGCCTCGCCGCCTCGTTCGATATGGACAGCGGGGAGTACCTGGGCGTGATCCCGGTGGACGTGCACGGGGTGGTGGGGACGCCCCGCCTTAACCCGAGCCTCCGGATCCAGCCGAAGGACGCGCCGGAGCTGGTTCGGGAGCTGCTCCGAATGAGCCCGGAGCGGCGCCGAAGGGTGTACGGTCAGAGGCTGCTTAAGGAGCCGAAGTGGGACCGCAAGATCCCGAACGTGTAGGGGGCCGTCCGGGTGCCCTACGTTCCCCTGGTGGTGCGGGTGGACCGGGCGGTGGTCGTGGGGGCGGGATCCGTGGCCCGCCGGAAGGTCAGCACGCTGGTGGACCTGGGCGTCGACGTGACCGTGGTCTCGCCCGACCGGCCGGGCTGGGTGAAGGAGCTGGGCGTGGAGCACCTGCGGCGTCGGGTCGCGTCCCCTGAGGACCTGCCCCCAGCGGACCTGTACGTGGCGGCGACGGATGACCCGGAGCTGAACGAGCGGTTGGAGCGGGAGCTTCCGCTGGTCAACCGGGTGGACGTTCGGAATCCCCGGGTCAGGTTCCCGTCGGTATTGAAGAGCGGGGACGCCATGCTCGCAATCTCCACGGGGAAGCCCCGGGTCACCCGGGCCCTGAGGATGCTCGCGGCGGAGCTGATGGGGGAGCCCCTGAGGCGGGCCGGGAAGCTCCCGGAGGAGGCCCGGGACTGGTCCCTGGACAGGGTGATCTCCGAGCTCATCGGGCTGACTCGGGGCGGATGAGCGATGGACCTGGAGGGTCTGGCCCTACATCTGCTCGAGTCTGGGTCCGACGAAGAGGAGGTGCGGGAGCTGCTGGAGCGGCTCGTTCGGATCTGGAAGCGGGACTGGTCGGAGGAGCGGGTGCGGGCGTTCGTGTCCGCGGTTCTGGATGAGGTGGGACACGTGCGGCGTGCGCACGGGCTCGACGGGGACCTGGGGCGGCTGCTGCGCCCCCCGTCCTCCGGGGTCACGATGGGCGAGATGGGCGTGGGGTCCCGGGGTGAGGGCGACTTCTTCGTGCACGAGCTGCTGACTCGGCTGGCCGCCCGGGCGGCCGGAGGTGCGCTGGTGTCCCCGGAGGAGCGGGACGACGCCGGGGCCGTGCGGATCGGTGAGGAGGAGCGGGTGCTGGTGAGCGCCGTGGACGGGATGCACTCCCGGCTGAGCGAGTTCCCGTTCCTGGCGGGGTTTCACGCGACGCGGGCGGCCATGCGGGACGTGCTGGTCAACGGGGCGCGGGCGGTCGGGGTGCTGGTCGATCTGCACCTGGCGGACGACGGGGACGTGGGGCGGCTGTTCGATTTCACGGCCGGGGTCGCGGCCGTCTGCGCGGCCACGGACGTCCCGATCCTGGCGGGAAGCACGCTTCGAGTCGGCGGGGACATGGTGCACGGGAGGAGGCTCGTCGCGGGCGTGGCGTGCGTGGGGGCCGCCAGGCCGGAGGAGCTGACCCCAAGGCGCGAGGCCGAGCCTGGAGACCTGATCGTGCTCACGGAGGGTGCGGGTGGCGGCACGATCTCCACGACGGCGATCTACCACGGGTACTACGACGTGGTCCGGGAGACGCTGAACGTGGACTTCGTCCGCGCGGTGGAGGCGCTCCGGGAGGCCGGCCTGCTGCCCGAGGTGCACGCCATGACCGACATCACGAACGGGGGAATCCGTGGGGACGCGACGGAAATCTCCGAGACCGCCGGGGTGCGCCTGGTCTTCGAGGAGGAGCGGGTCCGCGACCTCGTGAACGAGCGGGTCATGAGGATGCTAGACGAGCTGGGGATCGACTACCTGGGCCTCTCGCTGGACATGCTGATGGTCGTGGCGCCGGAGGAGACGGCGGAGCGCTGCGTGGAGGCGCTGGAGGAGGCCGGCGTCAGGGCGGACGTGGTGGGCCGGGTGGAGGAGGGGAAGGGCGTCTACCTGGAGCGTGAGGGCCGGGAGGAGCGCGTGGACGTCAAGTTCAGGGAGTCCGCCTACACCAGGGTGAAGGAGGTCATCGGGGAGGAGCACCCGGAGAACTTTGAGGAGATGAAGGAGCGGGTCCGGCGGGCGTGGGAGGAGGCGGAGCGGAAGCTGGATCGGGTGCTGAGGCTGCTCCGGGAGCGCTCATGAGACCTGCTCTCTGACCCACTCGAGGAACTCCCCGTGGCCCCCCAGCACGGGTATGACCAAAACCGCCGGCACGTCGTACGAGTGCAGCTCCACGATCCTGCGAACCACCCGCTCCGCCCTCTCCGCGGTGGTCTTGACGAGGAGGGCCACCTCCTCGTCCTCCTCCACCTCTCCCTCCCACTCGTACACCGATTCGATCGGCCAGAGGTTGACGCAGGCGGCCAGGCCCTCCTCAATCAGCCGTCGGGCGATGCGTTTCGCCTCCTCCCGGTCGCCGGCGGTCGAGTAGACGAGCACGTACAACCGGGCCGCCCCCGCGTCAGGGTCTCAGCGCCAGGACCTTAAGCTCCTCGAAGAACAGGCGCCGTCGGGCCACGGTCTCCACCTCGAACCGGTCGAGGGGGCGGAGGTGCTCCTCCGGGGTCAGCGTGGAGACGACGATCCGGGCCTCCTCCCACTCCACCCGCCGGTCCGCCAGCCCGCGCAGGAAGCGCTCGAGCGCGGTCGGGTCCTCGGTGGCCGCGGAGAGGGGATCGTCCCGCGGGAGCTCCCCGGCCGGCAGGTACGGCGGGTTGAACAGCACCACGTCGAAGCGCTCGCCCTCCACGGGCTCGAAGAGGTCCCCTTCCAGCGTGCGTACCCGCAGCCCGTTCAGCCGCGCGTTCCACCGGGTGCAGAGGACGGCGGCGGGGTTCACGTCGACGGCCGTGACCTCGCAGCCCCGATCGGCCGCCACGAGGGCCTGGATGCCGCACCCGGTACCGACGTCGAGCACGCGGTCCCCGCGCGCGACGCCCTGGTGCTCGGCGAGGAGAAAGGAGTCGTCGGAGGGCGGGTACACGTGCTCGAACACGAGCAGCCTCAGGCCCCGGTAGCGCACGGTGTCGCGCACGCGCACGCCCAAGCTCACCGGCGCCCGATGGGGAACACGTACAGGGGGACCGCATCCTCGGCCCGGATCCCGAGGATCCGCTTCACCTGATCGTCGTGGAAGGCGCCGACGGCCACGGTCCCGAGGCCCAGGGCGGTGCACGCCAGGTAGATGTTCTGGCCCACGTGGCCGGCCTCCAGGGCCATGTACCGGAAGGAGCGGTCGCCGTACCGGGGCCGCAGGACGCGCTCGTACCCAACGATTACGAGGTTCACGGCGGCCTGACCGACCCATTCCTGGTCCAGGCACGCCCGCTGCAGCTGCAGGTGGAAGTCGCCCCGCTTGACGAGCCCCAGGGTGTGGGTCTTGGGGTCGTACACGTAGATACCGGGCTCAAGACCCTTCACGTTCTTGACCACCACGAAGACGCGGAGCGGGTACAGGGCCCCGGCGCTGGGCGCGGTGCGGAAGCCCCGGGGGTCGGTAATTCCCTGCGCGGCCCACAGCACGGTGGAGAGCTCTCGAAGCGTGAGGGGCTCGGGTCGGTACTTTCGGATGGAGCGGCGCTTCTCGAGCGCCTCGGAGAGTGGCATGTCCATTCGCGCCGGCTCCGGTAGCTTGATCCGAGCCTTGACCGAGATCTGGGGCTCTCCGGGGCCGGAGAGCATGTGCCATCCGACCCCGAGCGCCGTGGTGGTCAGGGCGAGGGCGGTCAGGAGGACGGCCACCCGGTGCTTCTTCAAGCCCGTGAGACCTCCCGGAGGACGCTCATCACCTCCTTGGCCAGCCGGATGGAGTCCTCCTCTTTCTTCATGATCGTGTCCGTGCGGACCACCTCCACGTCCCCGGGGGGCTCCACGTCGTCCCGCTCGTCCATGATCAGCACGTCCGGATCGATCCCCCAGCCCCGGTAGTAATCGACCAGGCCGCGCACGTTGGGTTCGAACCCCACGGCCCGCATCAGCTTCCCGGCCGGACCGCTGACGGGCTCGTTCCCGATGAAGGGTGAGACGATCACGACCGGCTTCTCCCGGATGGCGTGCCGGAGGTCCGAAATGGAGAGGATGGGCCCTATGCTGGTCACCGGGTTGCTGGGCCCTATGAGCACGACGTCCGACCGCAGCAGGTCGTCCACGGCCTCGGAGGGGGCGGACGCCTCCTCCGACCCGTCGTACCGGACGTCGTCGACCGCCGGTTGACCGCGCCGCTCCACCCAGAACTCGTGGAAGTGCATCTCGCCCTCGTCCGTCACGATGATCGTGACGACGCGGTCGTCGGTCATCGGGTACACCTTCCATCGGATCCCGAGGCGTCGGCGGAGCTCGTCCACGGCCTCCGACAGGCGCATCCCCTTGCACTTCATCAGGTACGTGCGGTACTGCTTGAACGCGCGGTCCACGTCCCCGATTCGCAGCGACTCGTCCACGCCCAGCCGTTCCCTCAGGAACTCGTGACCGCGGAAGGAGTCGCCGTCAACCCCGTACCAGGTCTCGTCGTTGACGATGCCGGCCAGGGTGTACAGGACCGTGTCCACGTCCGGGGAGATGTGAAGACCCAGCAGCTCCCGGTCCTCCCCGGTGTTCACGATCACGAAGAAGTCCGCCTCCAACGCCCTCAGTCCTCGCAGCAGCTTGGGGGTCCCGGTGCCCCCGGAGAGCACGCCCACGCGGGGCTCCATGCGCCTCACCCCCGGTCACCACGGGGCCGGGGCGGCCAGGACCCGGGCCACCTCCTCGGGCGTCCGGCAGGTGATCACGGTGAACCCGCGCGCGGCGAGGCGTCCGATCAGCTCCTCCCGGGGCATCCCGTCCAGGGTCCTCCCGTCGGGCCCGAACATGGCGTCGGGGAGGATCAGCAGCGGGCACTCGCTTCGAGGTTCCACCTCGCGCATCTCGCGGAGCACGTCCTTGGCGGTCAGCAGGCTGGAGGCCCCGATCACGCCCCCGAACACCCGATTCTCGACCACCACCAGCTCCACGTTCTCCAGATCCCGGACCGCCGGCTCGAAGATGGGGGCCGCCAGCTCTCCCACCACCAGGTAGGTCTCGACGTCCGGCTCGGGCAGCTCCGGGGGCTCGCAGGCCGGCTCGCCCAGGAGCGCCCGGATCGTTGGGGCGGGCTTCACCTCCAAATCCAGCTCCCGGTCCAGCTCCAGGGCGGTCTCCCACATCCACCGGAGCTCCTCCTCCGTCGGGAACCGGAAGCCCCGGGCGAGCCGGGTGCCGCCCACGGGGAACACCCGGACCTGCCGGGCCCCCGCCTCCTCCAGCCGTCGGCAGGTCTCGGGGAGCTCCCGGAGGTTATATCCGGGGGTCAGCACCAGGTCCGCGATCAGGTCGATGCCGACCTCCTCGAACCGCGGCAGGAGCCTTATCACCCGGTCCGCCTCCGGGTTCCGCATCAGGCGGACGCGCGTCCTCGGGTTGGCCGTGTGCAGGGACAGCTGGAGCTCGTCCAGCCCGGCGGCCGCGAGCGACTCGAGCCGCTCCTCGTCCAGACCCACGTTCCCGGCCGTGTCCACGACCCGGAGCCGGAGGCCCGGGTACCGGTCCCGGGCGGTCTCGATGCGCCGCTCCAGGTCGGGGTCGTTGAGCGTGTCGTGCCGGGTGGTGCCGACCCGCCCGCCGTGCTCCCGAAGCACCTCGGGCGGGTTCTGCGGGATGTAGCAGAACACGCACGCGTTTCCGCAGGGCCCGGCCCGCTCGGACGGCGGGATGACGGCGAGGTTCTCCGGCTCCCTGATCATGTCCAGGTCGAGCTCGTCGATCTCGTGCGCCACGCCCCGCTCGTCGATCTCGTACGGGATGGTGGTCCCCCCAGGGGGGTGGAAGGGTGCGCATCGAGTGCGAGCCGGTGGTGGATGTCGAGGAGGAGATCGAGGCGGAGGCCCTGGTCTCGCGCCAGCGGCTGTCGTTCCTCGGGGGCGTGGACCCGGAGACGGGCGAGGTGGTCGACCCGACGCACGAGCTGCACGGGGAGCGGGTGACCGGTAAGGTGCTCGTGCTGCCCGGGGGTCGCGGGTCGACGGTGGGGTCGTACGTGATCATGGAGCTGGCCGAGCGGGGTCGGGCGCCGGCGGCGATCGTGGTCCGGGAGGCGGAGCCGATTCTCATCGTGGGGTGCGTGCTGGGCCGGGTGCCACTGCTGCACCGACCCGATCGGGACCCGGTGGAGCGGCTGAGCACCGGCGACGTCGTGCGGGTGCTCCCCGGCGGGGTGCTGGAGGCGTAAGGGGGCTCGGGGAACGCCAGCCGTCGTCACCGCTCCGTCGGGCCCACCTCCTCATCGCCCGGCGTCGCAACGTTGAAAAGGCTCCCAGGATTTAGCTTGCGGGGGTGAGCCGGCCATGGCCGAGGAGGGCGGCTCCGAGCTGAAGGAGGTCATCATCGGTGCCCCAGCGATGGCGGACACCGACCGCGCCGAGCACTACGTGAACGACGTGCGCGACTCCTCGCAGTTCTTCGGCAGGGACGCCCGCCTGCTCTTCGGGCTCAACGCGAGCCGGTTCTGGGGCATGATCTGCGGCGCCATCTTCGCCTGCGTGCTGCTGGTGCCCCTGCTGCTTCTGGCCTACTGATCCCCGTTTTTTCCGGGTGGGCGGGTTGTCCCTGCGCCTAGGCTGGGCCATCACCGGGGCTGCCCACCTGCTGGTCGAGACGTTCCGCACCATGCGACGGCTCGCAAGGGAGCACCGCGTCAGCGCGTTCCTCAGTCAGGCTGGAGAGGAAGTCGTGCGCATGTTCGGGCTCTGGCGGGAGCTGCGGGAGATCTGCCCGGGCGGCCACTACCGGGAGGTGTTCACGCAGCGCGAGGAGGGGGCCAGCTGCCCGATCGTGGGCCGGTTCGCGATGGGGAAGTACGACGCCCTGGTCGTCTCCCCCACGACCTCGAACACGGTGGCGAAGATCGTTCACGGGATCGCGGACACCCTGGTCACCAACGCCGTCGCCCAGGCGGGCAAGGGGGGCGTACCGGTGCTCGTGGTTCCCTGCGACTACGGGGAGCCGGGCGAGGTGATCGAGACCGTCACCCCGTACATGGTGCGCCGGGATCGGTGCACCGGGTGCGGACGGTGCGTCGACGCCTGCCCGAACGACGCGATCGAGCTGGTGGACGGCAAGGCCTTCATCCGACTGATCGAGTGCGAGGGCTGCGGCGCGTGCGAGCGGGCGTGCCCGGAGGGCGCCATCAGTGGGGGCGAGACGTACCGGATGAGGGTGCGGGAGGTGGATGCGCGGAACCTCGCCCGACTTAAGCGGATGGAGGGCGTCCGCGTGCTGCGTCACCCGTGCGAGATCCCGGAGGCGCTCGGGGAGCTCCGATGAGGGTACTGCTGCTGACGGGTCGCAGGGCGGCGCCCGCGGTCAGGCGGGCCGCGGCCGAGTTCGACTGGGCCGAGGTGCGGGTGCTGCCGATCGACGTGGCCGCCCTGATGACCACCGGGTTCGTGCTCCGTCACCTGCGCGGTGAGGACCTCTCCCGGTACGATTACGTGCTCCTACCCGGGCTGTTTCGCGGGGACGTCGAGCGCCTGGACCGGGAGCTCGGCGCGGACTTCCGGTTGAGCTCCCGGGACGCCCGCGACCTGCCCCTGGTGCTCAGGAAGATGGAGGAAGGGTTCGAACCCGCCAAGGATCGACCCGCGTGCGAGCTGCTGCGGGAGGAGATCCTACGGGAGATGGGGCGGAGGCTGAGAGAGGCGGAGCGGGAGATCCCCGAAGATCGATGGATCGACGTGGGACCGATACGGGTAGCGCGGGGCTGTCGGCCCAGGGTGCTCTCCGAGATCTTCGCCGACGACCTGGACCCGGGGGAGGTAGCCCGGGAGGCGGAGCGTCGGGTGCGGCACGGGGCCGAGATTGTGGACCTCGGGTTCCACGAGGCCGACCCGGAGCACGTGTCGGAGGTCGTGGAGGAGGTGCGAGATCGGGTGGGGAGACGGGCCGCCGTCAGCGTGGATGCGGGCGATACGAGGCTGATCGAGGCCGGGGTGGAGGCGGGGGCGCAGCTGATCCTCAGCGCGGGTCCGGGGCTGGAGGAG
>JBDOKE010000082.1:0-2357 GCA_039833815.1 Methanobacteriota archaeon
TGGGCGTCATCGCTCTCCTTCTTCACCGGGAGCAGTCTCGGTGTGAGCGGGTCCACGGCCAGCAGGGTGAGGGTGCCGTTCACCTCGGCGGCGGCCAGGATGTACGTCAGGTAGGGTCTCACGTCCAGAACGCGGACGTTGCCCCTGATCCGCACCACCGTCGCGGGCGTTAGGAGTCTGAACATGCCCGGCGTTAGGAGGGCGAGGGTGGCGCCGTTGGGCTCCGGGACGGCAATCGCCAGGCTGCCGACGAACGTTAATCCTCCGTAGTCATCGCGCCCGACCTTCACGTTGCTCAACCGGCGCACCGTGCCCGAGGATCGATCCAGGAGGAGCGCTCGGACGCCCCGCTGGGTCTCGACGAGGATCACCGTGCGGTGATCGTCCAGGTCCACGGATCCCAGGACCCGCTGGATGGGCTCCCCCACGTCCGCGGTCACGGTGATGAACTTGCCTCGGACGTAGGTGATCTTCAGTCGGCTTCCGTCGGGCCGGAGGTAAACGGTGGCGGGGGTGAGGAGTCCGTTGGAGGGCGCCAGGAACCCGGTGAACTCGAGGTTCAGGGATCCACCGGATTGGCCCTGGTTGCCCTGGCCAACCTGGAACTCGAACTCCCAGTTCACCGTGCCGTCGGCGTTGATCGACCTCGGCAGCGGCACGCTCGCCGTCAGAAGGGATTGGTCGGACGTGGACGTGCCCGAGTACGACGCCGAGCACGACATTCCGACCATGGCGATGCCCTTTACGCTTTGCCCGCTGGTCAGCGCCATCGCCAGCAGGGACGTTGAGAACGCGGCACTCACGCCCTGGTTGGCGTATCTGTGGGAGAGATGGATCTCGTAAATCCTGGCGTTGAACAGGCCTGGCTTCGCGACGCCGTTCTCCGGGACGATCGCCGCGACCTGGGCGTCCGGTACGGTGAAGTCGTACGCTGCCAGGTGGCCCACCGGCCACGCGAAGGTCAGCTGCGGTGTTGGAACCCGAGCGCTGGCCTGAGCGTTGGCGGCGCTCGCCGCCATCGGGACGGTGGTCAGGATGCAGAGAAGCAGGCCCAAGGCCGGGCGGGTGGGCAACGCCCCACCCCCCGTGGGTGGCGGCGCCGGGTTTCCGATCCGCCCGAGCACGTTGCGCCAGGATTATCTAAGTTTTGTCATTGTGACCGCGGGCCGAGCACCGCCCGTCGGTCGTGACCACGGTCGAGAGGGATGAGCCCGAGCCGCGCATTCAACGTGGTCACGGACCGTCTGAGGCCACCTCACCAGCGCCCTCCTCGACCGGGACTGACCTAAGGTGGGAAGAGCCTCGCTCGGTGCTGTGAGGACCGCGGAGTGATCGCTGAGTGGAGGGGAGAGGACGCGGTTCCCGAGGGCATCGTCGCGGGCACGCTCTCTCCGCGAGGGATGGGATCGTGGCGCGTCATGTGGGGGGCGGTCGCGTCAGCGGTCGATCGGGCAGAGAGGCCAGGTCGAGCTCCCGTTCGGGCTCCCGGGGTTCAGCGGTCGGGGGCCGGCCGATCGTGAGGGTGCTACCTACCCGAGGTGAGGGTACCTTCCGCCACGGTCGGCGTGCCCGTGATGAGTCGTGACGTGGTCGTTGGTAGGTCTCGGGACCGGCGACTCACTCTCCAACGCGTTCGACCCTTGCGGTCCCTAGGCGGCTCGACGAAGGGCGCGCTTCCGCGCACGCCCGCCGGGCACGTTGGACCTTTGCGGATCGGTTTTTCACCCCGGATCGTCCCGAGCCTTCGAGCCTTCCCGATCTCCAGGGCGGGCTTTCCCAGCGGGTCGCCAAGCGGCGGGGCCTTGCCGGGATTTCGAGCGCGCGGGTTACCGACTCCCCGTGGGGCTCGGTCAGGGACGCGGAGTGTACGTGAGATTCGCGAAGGATGTAAAGCGCGAGGCGTGATCCGAGGCGCTGGACACCGGGAGGCCGACACCGTTCCCCGGGCACGACGGCCGGACCCGTGCTCACCCCCGGTGTCGTGGGGCGCCTTCGGTGGCGTTCGATCCTCCAGCGCCCATTCGCGCGGTGGACTCGGTGTCGTCAGGGCTTCCAGCTGATCAAGGCCCGCTGACTGAGTATGGGGGGCTGCCGGTTCTCTCGGTCCTCCGAGTACGGTGAGGCGAGAGGAGGCGGTGCACTTCTCGAGACGCGGCGTGGGACGCGCACGACCCGCAACGCCCTGGCGCCGCCAGCCGGGTCGATACGGGAATCCGCGGCTTTGATTGGAGAATCCCCTTGCACGGTCCCGCCGGGTCGGGGTCGGATGAATCATCGGGCCGCGGCGTGGGATCCCCGGATCGGTGGTCGTCGAGCCTTCCAGGTGACTGTGACCGGTCGAGGGGGACGATGTTGGG
>JBDOKE010000083.1:0-2660 GCA_039833815.1 Methanobacteriota archaeon
CTCGCAACGTATTAATTAGTGTCGGGATTTGCGCCCTTCCGTACTACGCTTGAACTCGCGTTGGTATGGGTTGGTGCTGGTTGAAAATTGGGTGCTTTTCTGTGCAGGAAAGGTTGTTATCGTGCTGGGAAGTAAAGGGGGCAACTCGTGCACTGAGGTAGTGCCAAGCTTTCCTGCTCAGTGGAAGTCTCGCAAATCCTACTTAATATGATCTAGGTTGGTAATATTTCATACCCGGGCGCCCGCGCGTGGGTTCTGGGCGGCGGGTTGGCCCCGCGTCGGTCGGGGGCGTTGCGCTACGTGGGGTTGAGCGGTTGTTAACGCTCCGGGGTAATACCGCGATTTAAGCGCGTGGGGCGGTGCGTGGGTTCCCCAATGTCGGGTGGGGGGCGTAGGGTGACGGCGGAGAGGGCGGAGAGGTTGGCGCTGGCGGGGCTGCTGCACGACGTGGGGAAGGTGCGGCAGCGGTTCGTTGGGCCTCGCGAGAACCATCAGGTGTCCGGGGAGAGGCTGCTTAGGGAGGCTTTCGCCGGTCGGGAGCGGCGTGACGGTAATCTTGGTTTCGCCGTGCTCGCGGCCCGTTACCACCATAGGGGTCGGGGGAGGCCGGAGCGGGGCTCGCTTGGTCGGGCGGACCCGGGGGAGCTGGGGGTTGCGGTCCCGGACGGGTGGGGGCTGGAGCTGGCCTGCGTGGCGCTGGCCGACACGCTGGCGAGTGCGGAGCGGCAAAACGAGCTCGATCGGGAGGAGCCTCGCGGCTCCGAGAGGTCGTACTGGACGCTCCGCAACCCCTGGCACCGGGCCTGGAGGCTGTTCCGGGGTCGGATGGGTGCGTCCGTCTCCGGGCTGCGCTGGGGGGAGGTCCGTTCGGAGTTCCTCCCGGATGAGCTCCCGCTCCTTCATTTCAACGTGCACCCGCGGGGGTTTCGGCCCCCGGAGATCGTGCCGGAGTCGGAGGTTGATGAGGACGAGTGCCGGGTGCGGTACCGTCGGCTGAGTGAGGCCTTGGTGGACCTGCTGCGCGGGTTGGGCGTGCCGGGGCATCCGCACCCGTTCGATCCCGCTCGGATCGCGATGGAGGTCGCGACCTCGCTCGTCCCCGCCCAGCACTGGATCCCGGAGGGTCGGGATCATATGCGGGCGATCTCGCTCTACGATCACAGCCTCCTCACGGCCGCTCTCTCCGTTTGCCTTGGGCGTCTCGTGGAGGAGGGGGCGCTGGACGGTCCGGAGGATGATCCTTCGCGGGCGTACGGGGAGCTGGAGTCGGGGCTGAGGGAGGGTGGGGGCTCGTTCCTGTTGGTGCGGGGGCAGCTGGGTGGGATCGGTGGGTTCATTCGGTCGGTGCGGCGGGCGTCGCCGTTGGAGGCGGGGCGGAGGCCGGCGTCGTACCTGAAGATCATTCGGGGTCGGTCGGCGTTCGTGGACCTGCTCACGGTGGGCGCGGCGTGGGCGGTGCTGCGGGAGGCGCTGGGTGAGTGGGCGCACCCGGCGCTGCTGCTTCGGGCGGCGGGTGGTGGGTTCCTGGTCCTGCTCCCGGACCTGGACGAGGTCCGTGAGGCGTTGGAGGAGGTTCGGGAGGAGGTGAAGCGTGGGGTTGCGGAGGGTACGGACGGGGTGCTGCGGCTGGGGCTCGCGTGGGTGGGGCTCCGGTACGGGGACCTGGTGAGGCGCGGGAGGTTTCGGCGGCGCGTGGAGGAGTTGGGTCGGAGGGTGGGTAAGGATCTGCGGCGGTCCTCGCTGCCGGAGGTGAGGGTGAAGGGTAAGGTCGACCCGTGCCCGGTGTGCGGGGCGCCGGTGCGGGAGGGTGAGGGGTGCGAGCACTGCGAGCGGTTGGCGGACCTGGGGGACTCGCTGGTCCGTCGGGATGAGGAGGATCGGCCGGTGTTCGCGGGCTTCCTGGTGGGTGAGGGGCTGGAGGATGCGGCGGTGGTGTGCGAGCGGGAGGGTCGCCGGGTCTGCGTGCACCACGTGACGCGGGAGGGGCTCGCCGGCGCCGTTCGGGTGGGTGAGCTGCTGCTGGTGGACCCGGCGCACGTGCGGGAGGCGTTGGAGGCGGCTCGGGAGGTGGAGTCTCCGGCGCGGGTGGTCATGGCGTACTTCCCGTGGTACGCGGCGACGAAGGAGGACGTGCCGGAGTCGGAGGGTGAGGAGGGGATCGCGACGTTCTCGGGCATGGCGGAGCGGGCGCCGGGGGCGAGCCTGCTGGGGTTCGCGTACGTGGACGTGGACAACCTGGGGAGCTGGGTGCGGGTGGCGGCGGGAGACGCGTTCGGCACGTTCCTCTCGATCTCGCGGTTCACGGACCTGGTGTTCCGGCACTGGGTGAACGCGCTGGGGTTCCGGACGGCGGCGGAGCTGTTGGACGACGTGCCGGGGCTGAAGGTGGAGCTGGCGGACGGGGAGCGGGTGCTCGACCCGTTGGGGCTGCTGCCGAGGTTCGGGGAGGGTGGCGAGCTGGAGCCGGAGGCTCCGGGTGACCGGGGTCGGCCGTTCGTGCTGGTGTTCTCGGGCGGGGACGATCTGCTGGTGGCGGGCGCGTGGAGCGAGGCGTACTCGCTGCCGTTCGAGGCGTTCCTGCTCTTCGCGCACGTGACGGGGTACCTGCCGCAGGCGTCGGTCTCCGGGGCGGTGCTGCTCGCGCGGAGGAAGGCCCCGTT
>JBDOKE010000084.1:0-4894 GCA_039833815.1 Methanobacteriota archaeon
TGGAGGACGTGGGCATCTGCCTGGGTCGGGCGCTCGATGAGGCGCTGGGGGACCGGAGGGGCATCCGTCGAATGGCCTGGTCGGCGGTGCCCATGGACGGGTCCCTGGTGCTCTGCGCCCTAGACCTTTCCGGGCGGGCCTACTTCCGGGTGAGCGGGTTCCGACCCTCGCGTCCGGGGATCGGGGAGCCGCCCCTCTCGCTGGAGAACGTGCCGCACTTCTGGCGCAGCCTCTGCGAGCACTCCGGCGTCACGATGCACGTGGAGTTCCGCGCCTGGGACAACGACCATCACGCGGTGGAGGCGATGTTCAAGGCGGTGGCCCGGGCGCTGCGGGAGGCGGTGGAGGTGGTGGAAGAGGGCGTGCCGTCCACGAAGGGGAGGCTGGGGCGTGGGTAGACGCGCGTTCTCGCTGGTGGAGCCCTCTCCCGCGAAGAACCTGCTGCCCGTGCTCGAGCGGCTCGAGCGGGAGGGATGGGACGTTCGGGTGTACGGGCACGGGCGCGGCGCGGAGGTGCTGAGATGGGAGGGTTGGGACGCGCCCACGCTGGGCAGATCGCGGCGGGGTCAGGGATGGTGGGGGTACCTGGGCTTCGCGGTTGATCTGGCGAGGGTGGTGGGAAGGATGGCGAGGGATCGCCCGTCGGTCGTGCTGTCTTCGGGGAACACCGGGGACGCTCGGAAGTCGCTGCTGGCGGCCGCGGCGCTGCGCGTGAGGTCCGTGCACGTGGAGATGGACGTGTACAACCCGGTGGAGGCCGTGAGGTTCGCCTCCCGGGTACTGGTGCCGTTCTCTCGGGAGTTCGCTCGGGAGCTGCGTCGCCGGGTGCGGGTGGAGCCGGAGGTGATCCCGGGTCCGCCGCTGGCCCAGTACCTGGCCGAGCGCCATCTACGGGGCCGGGTGCCCGGTCCGGTTCCGAGGGTGTGCAGGGGCCGCGTGCTGGTGTGCCTGGGTGGGGACGTAACGGATCGAGGGGCGCGGCGGTTGCTCGAGCGGTTGTCCGAGCACGAGCCGCTCGTGGTGCCGTTCCGCGTGGACGCGCCGTCGTGGTGCGAGCGGGTGGAGGGGTTCGTGGACCTCCCCGGGGCGATGATGGTGGCGGACGCGGTCGTGTTCTCGGGCGGGTTCGGGGTGACCATCGAGGCGTGCGTGGTGGGGCGACGGGTGGTGAAGGTGTGGGAGCGGCACCCGCGGCACCTGAGCCATTGGATTGCCCGCGAGTCGGGCGTGCCGGTGCTGAGCCTGGAGGAGGCGGTGGAGGAGGACCCCGTGAGCGTGGCGGAGCGCCCCGAGGGCGGATGGCTGGTGCGCGGTGGGGAGGAGGCCGTTGACCGGATTCTGGCGGAGGTGGAGCGCTGAGCGGTGCCTCCAGGTGGTGGGCTCGGCGCTGCTGGGGCTCGCGGTCGTCCTGGTGCTCACGGACACGCCGCTCGACGCGGTGATCCGGGAGTTCTTCTACCCGATGCTGACGGGTTCCACGGAGGCGAAGCCCGCGCTCCTGCTCGCCCACTTGGGCCTGGTGTGCCTGCTGCTGGCCCGCGGACGGGTGCCGGTGAGCATTGAGGACCGGGTGGTGGGCGCGGTGGCGGCGTTCGTCCCGCCCCTGCCGTACGTGGGGCAGCTGGCGATCCAGCTGCACACCCCGTACCGGTTGAAGGCGGGCACGCTCGTCGTCGTGACGGGCGGTGGGTCGGTGGGTGAGACGACGTCGCTCACGCACACGCACGCGCTGAAGGCGTGCGTGGGCAAGGTCCTGCGGTGGGCGCTGGGCCACGTGCGCACCAAGTACCACTACGGGTCGGTGCTCGCGAAGTACGTCCCGTGGCACCTGGCCGTGGTCCTCACGCTGGTGACGGGGCTGGCCTACCTCGTTCTGGCCCTCCTCCACCCGCTGAGCGTGCGGGCTCGGAGGGGCACGGTGCTGGAGCCGCTCCTGCTCTCGCTGGCCGGATTCCTTACCGTGCTCGGGGCGGTCGATGGTGGGTTCATGTGCAAGCCGCTGGTGATCGGGCTGGGGCTTTACCTGGTCTGGGCGTTGGGTCCGGTGACGGGTGGTTGGCCCGGGTTCCTCGGCGCCGTGGTGGCGGGGTTAACCCCGATGCTGATTCAGGCGGTGATACGATCACTGTGCTACCTGGCGGCGCCGGTGGCCCCGAACTCCGTCGCCTGGGCGGTCGGGCTGTCGGCGCTCATGGCGCTGGCGGTGAGCAGGGGGCTGTGACCGTGCGGGCTGCGAGGGTGGCGGTCGTGGTGCTGGCGGCCGGGCTGGTGGGTGCGCTCTCCGGCGTGTTGTCCTACCAGTGGGTCGCTCTGCACAGGGGGGCTCAGGTGGCCTGCTACCACGTGGTGGTGTGCAACCTGAAGCCGGGGTTGAAGCCGGGGGAGGTGCGTCGGGCGCTGCTGCGCGCCCCGTACGTGGTTCGGGTGGGCGGGGTCAGGACCGCGCCCTCCGCCGTGGAGGCGTGCGTGATCGTGCGGCTTCCGAGGCCCATGTCCAAGTGGGAGCTGGGCCAGCTGCTCAGTCAGTCCCTGCGCCGGGAGGGGCTGGGGAAGGCTCCGGCGGTCTTCCTCGATCGGGTGAACGCGTACATCGTGGAGGTGAAGGTCCGGAACCCGGGGGTGGACCCGCGGGTCGTGGCCCGCAGGCTGGAACGGGCGCCGGCGATCCTGGCGGTGTTCCGGGCGGAGCGTCGGGGATCGATCTACGCGTTCGAGGTGGCGTCGCTGGACGACGAGTACCCGGTCGCGTACGCGGTCACCGGGGTGCTTCAGGCGGAGAATTTGAAGCCGATCTCGATGGCCAACGTGACCCCGGTGAAGTGGGGCTACGTGCTGTGAGGGGGAGCAGGGATGGGCGAGCGGGTCCTGGTGACGACGGCCCTGGCCTACACCAACGGTCCCCTGCACATCGGTCACGTGCGCAGCACCTACCTGCCCGCGGACGTGTACACCCGGTTCCTCAAGATGCGCGGCGTGGACGCGATTCACGTGGGCGGCACGGACAATCACGGGGTTCCGATCGCCCTGCAGGCCGAGCTGGAGGGTAAGCGCCCGGAGGAGATCGTGCGGAAGTATCACCGGCGGATCGAGGAGGATCTGAAGCGGCTGGATATCGAGTTCGACGAGTTCTCGTGCACGTGTCGGGAGTTCAACGAGGAGCACGTGCGGATGACCCACTGGTTCTTCAAGCGCCTGTACGAGCGGGGCTACATTGAGGAGCGGGAGGTGGAGCAGCTGTACTGCCCCGAGTGCGAGCGCCCCCTGCCGGACCGGTACGTGGAGGGTCGTTGCCCGTACTGCGGCGCCGAGGGGGCGCGGGGCGATCACTGCGAGGCGTGCGGTCGGCACCTGGAGCCCACGCAGCTGGAGGAGCCCCGGTGCGTGATCTGCGGGTCAAAGCCGGAGGTGCGGAGGACCCGGCACCTGTTCTTCAAGCTCAGCGAGTTCGAGGAGGACCTCCGCGAGTGGATCGAGGGCAACGAGGACCTGCCCAAGAACGTGCGGAATTACGCGCTGGAGTGGCTCAAGGAGGGCCTCCGGGACTGGGACATCACCAGGGACCTCGACTGGGGCGTGCCCATCCCGCTCGAGGGGTACGAGGACAAGGTGTTCTACGTGTGGTTCGACGCCCCCATCGGGTACGTCACGTTCACGAAGCAGTACTGCGAGCGGGAGGGCCGCGACTGGCGGGAGTACTGGTTCGACGGGGACGCTCGGATCGTTCACTTCATCGGCAAGGACATCATCGTGCACCACGTCCTGTTCTGGCCGGCCATGCTGATGGGGGTGGGGGCGAACCTACCCCACACGGTCGTGGCGGGGGAGTACCTGACCCTCGAGGGTCGGAAGATGAGCACGAGCCGGGGCTGGGTCGTCTGGGTCCGCGACTTCGTGGAGCTGTTCCCGGCGGACTACCTGCGGTACTACCTGATCACGATGAGCCCGCTGACGAAGGACGCGGACTTCTCCTGGGACGAGTTCCGCGACAAGATCAACAACGAGCTGATCGCCAACCTGGGCAATTTCGCGTACCGCACGCTCTCATTCATCCACCGATTCTTGGACGGCGAGATCCCGGACGTGGAGGCGGAGGAGAAGGTCGTGGAGGAGATCGAGAGGCACCACGAGCGGGTGACGGAGCTGCTGGAGGACTTCAAGTTCCGGGAGGCGCTGTACGCGGTCCTGGACCTGTCCGGCTTCGGGAACGAGTACTTCCAGGACCGGGAACCGTGGAACCTGCGGAAGGAGGACCCGGATGAGTGCGAGCGCGTCCTGAAGGGCTGCGCGCGGATCGTGAAGGCGCTGGCCGTGATGCTGGCCCCGTTCCTGCCGAGGAGCGCGGACAGGCTGTGGCGCGGCCTGGGGTACGAGGGCTCCGTCCGCGACCAAGGGTGGGAGGAGGCGCTTCGGGACGTGCGGGCCGGCCCGATCCCCGAGCCGGAGCCCGTGTTCCCGAAGGTGACGGAGGAGGACCTGAGGCGGGCCAAGGAGCTACTGCCGGAGGACTAGTCGCCGAGGATCTCCCGCAGCGCGAGCTCCTTCACCAGGTGAATGAGCGGATCGGTCGTCGGGTGCACCTCGATCACCTCGAGCCGGTGCGACCCCGCGCTCAGGGCGAGATCGGCGTAGTGCAGGAACGCCGACGCGTGCGGACTCACCGTGAACAGCTCCGTCCGCTCCCCCCTCCTCCTACCCAACAGTAGTCCCCCGAACCCACGGGCGAAGAGCCAGAAGGCTGGTCCTCCAGCCGGGGCCTCGCGGCGGCCCTCCCAGGTCGTCTTCACCTCGGTGCGGCCAATGTCTCGAAGAAGCCTCACAACCCTCGGCATCGGTGGGTGCCCGCGCCGGACCCGGTGCCCGAGCGCGTTCAGCGCGGCGATCAGGCCCTCGTACC
>JBDOKE010000085.1:0-2536 GCA_039833815.1 Methanobacteriota archaeon
GCGATAGGGCCCCGACCTCCACGGCGTCTGTCATCGTGAGGCGGTTCAGCGGGTTGCGATCCGCAAGGATGTCCGCGGTCGCGATTAGGCCCGCGGCGAGCCCCACGGCCACGGCCACGTGATACATCCTGACGGTGATCTCCGGGACCGTGGCCGGGACCAGCTGCAACCTACTCCCTCCGCCCCATTTCTCGCTCGGTGACGGTCTTCATCCGGACGACCCACGAGAAGATCACGAACCCCACGAACATGATGGAGGACTCGAGAACCGTGTCCAGACCCCTCGTGTAGTAGAGGATCTCGTCGAGGATGCCGCCCGGGTGCGAGACGATCGTCGTGCCGCAGTGTCGGGAGTGCCGGGCCAGCCACCTGGTGAAGGGGGTCAGGTACGAGGTCACCCAGCCGCGGCTCGGCTCGAACTGCGGGTACTGGGACACCGTGATTCCGGGCCGTCGGAGCGGGATCCCGCCCCGGTCGTACGGGGCCAGCGGGTCCCCCGACTTCACCTGCAGCTGGGGCTCGGGCCGGGGGTAGAGCTGCTTCCGGTGGTAGTGGTACCCGTGCGTGAGTCCGACGGCGGCGATGACCGCGAGCAGGAGGCAGTAGGCGGAGACCATGGATTCCGGCCGGCGCACGGAGAGGAGGAGTCGAGAGAACCTCTCACTCGCGCTCACCGGCCTCCACCCTCAGGATGGCTCTCATGAGGATGGGCGTGGCGAAGGCTCCGACGGCGATGTACGTGATGAGGGCGAGCGTGTGGTTGAACGCGAGGAAGATGAGGCAGATCCCGGTCGAAGCCAGGTCCAGGTTCAGGGCCTTGACGACGGGGTCCGAGCGGGCGGGCCCGATCGCGGCGCCCGCGACGCCCGCGAGCACCATGAACGAGCCCGCGTAGAGGGTCAACTCCGGCTCACTCACCACGGGATCTCACCTCCTCGATCCTGATCAGGTACACGCAGAACATGATCGTGCCGATCGCCTCCATGGCCGCCCCCGCGGCCGCGACGTCCAGGTACCCCTCCGCGGCCACGGCCCCGATCATCCCCGACTTGGCCAGCGCGAGGCCCGGCAGCTTCCGCACCGGATCCCTCCTCAGCACCGCGGCCACGGTCCCGATCGCGCAGGCGGACAGCGACGCGATCAGGAGGGCGTTCAACGGCGCCCGCCCTCCCGTCGGATTTCCTCCACCTTGCGGATCGTGTAGGCCACGGCGTTGGACTCCAGGGTGGAGAAGATGAACGAACAGAGCGCCGCCAGCAGCCCCATGTCCGTGCGCCAGGTGGCCGCGATCAGCCCGGCCAGGGCGAACCCTACGACGTTGAGGTAGATCAGCTGCGCGTACACGTCCCGGGCCACCAGCAGGCGCAGCGAGACCCAGAGCAGGACGGCCAGCATCACGAGCTCGGCGGGCCTCACTCCCGGGGCCCCCGACCCAGGCGGCGCGCCATGTCCCCGATGACCCGAGAGGCGATCGGGTGGTCGATCCCGTGGATCGTCGTGATGGCCAGGACCATCCCAGCCACGAAGTTGATCGGGTCGAACCCGAGCACGCGGTGGTACAGGGTCACTAGGGCCGTGGCGGAGAGCGCACCGAGCGTGCCGGCGTACCCCGGGTCGGCGCAGATCCGGTTACCGAGGTACACGGCGAGGGCGGCGAGCAGCCCCCCGTGGGGGCCACCCAGGCACCAGTAACCGGCGGAGGCCAGCAGCGTGCCGGCGGAGGCGTCCGGTGAGCAGACGATGTTGCCCATGAAGTACCCGCCGGCGATGTCCCCTCCCCGGCGCTCGACGGCGCGCCCGATGGCCCCGGCTCCCTTGACGCCGGGCGCCTCGGGCAGTCCCATAAGTATATCTAAGGTGACGAAATTCAGCCAGGCCAGCGCAAGGCCCGTCGCTAGCTCGACCACCGGCTCCCAGGTCAGCGCGATCACCCCGGCTCGGGTCGGGGGAGCACCCTCTCGATGTTCGCCACGAACGCCGCGGAGGCCACGCCCACCGCGACGCCAACCAGCACCGCGAGCCGGAGTTCCTTCCACCCCAGCACTCGGCACGCGGCCACCGTCCCGCCCGCCCCGATCACCGGGGTCGGGAACGCGGCCGAGACCTCCCACGACCGCCTTCTCGGTTTTTCCCGCTGGATCGGCGGCAACCCGATCGCGAGCGCGGCGGCGAAGGACACGGCCGCGCCCGCCGCGGCTCCGGCCAGCTCTACCATCATTTTAAGGTTTCCCCTAACGTCGTTTTGGTGAGCACCGATAGGGGGTCCGTCCCGTGAGCAAGGTGGTTATGAAGCCCAAGGTGACCGTGGAGGACGACTGGATCGTGTTCGAGGGCGAGGAAGGTCACGTCAGGCTGCCCAAGGACCCGTACCGGGTCATCCGGGACTTCGAGGAGCACGGGTACTTCTTCGACGACGAGCACAGACGGGACTTCGCGGCCATGTACGTGACGCTGATCGTCGAGCAGACTCCGGTGCTGCTCGTCGGGCCGCCCGGTACGGGTAAAACGAAGCTCGTGCGGCTGATGGGCGAGCTGT
>JBDOKE010000086.1:0-3817 GCA_039833815.1 Methanobacteriota archaeon
GGGTGCGGGTGCGGGGGTGTGAGCGTGGGGAAGGTGTACGTGGTGGGGATCGGTCCGGGCGATCCGGAGCTGATGACGGTGAGGGCGAGGAAGGTGCTGAAGAGCGTTGACGTGGTGGTCGGGTACCGGTCGTACGTGCGTCAGGCGCGTGAGGTGATCCCGGACGGCGTGGAGGTGCGAGAGTACGGGATGCGGGAGGAGCGGAAGAGGGCCAGGGAGGCGGTGAGGCTGGCGGCCGAGGGTCGGAGGGTGGCGGTGGTCAGCGGCGGGGATCCGGGAGTGTACGGGATGGCCGGTCTGGTGCTCTCGATGGCGGAGGTGGAGGGCGTGGAGGTGGAGGTGATCCCGGGGGTCACGGCGGCCTGCGCGGCGGCGGCCCTGCTGGGCGCTCCGCTCATGCTGGACTTCGCGGTCGTGAGCCTCAGCGATCACCTGGTGCCGTTGGACGAGATCCTGGAGCGGGCCCGGGCGGCGCTGGAGTCGGACTTCGTGCTGGTCGTTTACAATCCGAGCAGCTCGGAGCGTCGGCACGCGTTCCGGGCGTTCCTGGACGTGCTGGAGGAGTCGGTGGAGCCGGAGCGGCCGGTCGGGGTCGTGTGGGACGCGTACCGGAGCCGGCAGCGGGTGGTGGTGACGAGGGTGGGTGAGCTGCGCTCGCTGGAGGACCGGATCGACATGCGCTCGATCCTGATCGTTGGGAGCTCGCGGACGAGGGTGGCGGACGGGAGGATGATCACGGAGCGGGGCTACTCCTCTTCGCGCACCGGGCGGAACTCGAGGGAGTAGTAGATCACGCCGTCCTCCCCGTCCTCGCTGACGCGCCGGAAGGTCGCCTCAACGGGCGTGCCGATGTCGATCTCTCCCGGGTCGCAGTCCACGATCATTCCGGTGACGAGTGGACCCTCCTCCAGCTTGACGATGGCAACCACGTAGGGGGCCTTTTCCTCGAAGCCTTCGGGCGGCACCCGGACCACTGAGTACGTGTAGATCTCACCGCGTCCGGACAGCTCGACCTCCTTCATTTCCCCCTCTCGGCGGCACTTGGGGCAGACGACGCGGGGCGGGAAGTAGACCTCACCGCAGTTCTCGCACCGGGTGCCCACGAGTCGGTACCGGTTGTCGATGCTCCGCCAGAAGCGCGGCACGCCTCCCATGGGCTAGTCCCCCCGCTCGAAGACGTGCACGACGACGGTGCCTCCGGATCCTCCCACGTTGTGGGTGAGGCCGATCTCGGCCCCGTCAACCTGACGCTTTCCGGCCTCGCCCCGCAGCTGTTCCACGATCTCCACCACCTGGGCGACGCCGGAGGCGCCGACGGGGTGTCCCTTGGCCTTCAGCCCGCCGCTCGGGTTCACGGCCACGTAGTCCGAGTCGAGCTCGAACAGGCCCTCGTGGTACGCCTCCCCGGACTCGCCCTTCTCGACGAATCCGAGGTCCTCGACGGCGACCAGCTCGGCGATGGAGAAGCAGTCGTGGACCTCGGCCACGTCCACGTCCTCGGGCTCGATCCCGGCCTGTCGGTACGCGGAGCGGGCGGCCTCGACGGTGGCGCGCAGCGTCGTGAGGTCCTCCCGGTCGTGGAGGGCCAGGCTGTCGGAGGCCTGAGCGGTGGCCCGGACGACGATGGGCGTGTCGGTGAACTCCCTCGCCATCTCGAGCGGGCAGACGATCACGGCGGCGGCCCCGTCGGAGACGGGGGAGCAGTCGAGCAGGCGGAGCGGGTCGGCGATGAGGGGGCTCTCGATCACCTGCTCGACGGTGATCTCGAACTGGAACTGGGCCTTCGGGTTCTTGGTCGCGTTGCGGTGGTTCTTCACGGGCGGTAGGGCGAGGTGCTCGCGGGTGGTGCCGTACTCGTGCATGTGCCGCCGGGCGATCATGGCGTACAGGGCCGGGAAGGTGACGCCGTGGAACGCCTCCCACTCCTGGTCGGCGGCCGTGGCGAGCGTGGCGGTGGCCTCCTCGGTGGTGACGTCGGTCATCTTCTCCACGCCGCCGGCCAGGACCACGTCGTACATCCCGGAGGCGACGGCCAGGATGGCCTGGCGGACCGCCAGCCCGCCGGAGGCGCAGGCCGCCTCGACGCGGGTGCACGGGATGGGGGTCAGCCCGGAGCGGTCGGCGATGAGGGATGCGACGTGCTCCTGGTCGATGAAGCGGCCCGCGCTCATGTTGCCCACGTACATCGCCTCGATTTCGTCCCCGCTCATGCCCGCGTCCTCCAGGGCCTCGAGGCCGGCCTCGACGAAGAGATCGTCGAAGGACTTGTCCCAGAGCTCGCCGAACCGGGTCATGCCCACGCCAACGATCGCCACGTCGCGGTTCAAGGCGGGGCTCCCCTCACGGGCGGTTCAGAACCTGAGCTTGCGCTTCATCTTGGCGTACTCTCCGTAGGTCACGTACACGCGGTCCCGCAGGTACTCCTCCAGCAGCGGTGCCCTCTCCCGCACCTTCTCGATGCGGTCGGTCACGACGAAGCTGAACGCGTCGCTGCCGGCGCCTGAGCCGTAGGAGACGAGCAGGATGCGGTCGCCGGGCTCGGCCTGGTCCAGGACCCGGACGAAGCCGAGCAGGGAGGAGCCGGAGTAGGTGTTGCCGATCTTATCGACGACGATGGAGGGCTCGATCTGCTCGGGCTTAAACCCGAGCTTCTGCCCGACGCGTCGAGGGAACTTCCCGTTGGGCTGGTGGAAGACGGCGTAGTCGAAGTCCTCGGGGGAGAGGTCCAGCTCCTCCATCAGGCCCCGGGCCGCGTTGATGATGTGCTTGAAGTAGGCCGGGGCGCCGGTGAACCGACCTCCGTGCCGCGGGTAGGGCTGGCCCTCACGGCGCCAGAAGTCGGGCGTGTCGGTCGTGTAGGAGTACGTGCCCTCGAGCTCGGCCACCAGGTCGTCCCGACCGATGACGAAGGCGGCCCCGCCCGCGGCGGCCGTGTACTCGAGCGGGTCGCCCGGGGCTCCCTGGGCCGTGTCCGCGCCGATGGCGAGCCCGTAGTCGATCATGCCGGCGACGACGAGCCCCGTGCAGGTTTGAATGGCCGTGGTGCCGGCCTTGCACGCGAACTCGTAGTCGGCGGCGGTGAGGTCCGGGGTGGCTCCGATCGCGGCCGCCACGATCGTGGCGGTGGGCTTGACGGCGTAGGGCGGTGATTCGGAGCCCACGAAGATCGCGCCGATGTCCGAGGGGTCGATCCCTGCCCGGGAGAGGGCGTTCCTGGCGGCCTCCACGGCGATGGTGGCGGAGTCCTCGGTCTCGGACGGAACGCTCTTCTCCTCGATCCTCAGACCGGATTTGATGGCCTCCGGATCCTCGCCCCAGACCGAGGCGATCTCCTCCACCTTGATCCGATAGCGCGGCACGTAGGCCCCGTACCCGACGATCCCGGCCCGTCCGTCCGGGATCAAACGCGACACCCCTCCAAGTCAGCGCGCTTCGGTGAGCTCCCTAAGCTTTTTTGATATTTCCGAAATCGGGCCCTGCGCGGTGGCCAGGTTGATCATCTCGCGCTCCGCGATCTCGATCCCCAGCTCGTCCACGTCCTCCCGGTCGATCCCGTGCAGCACGACCGCGCTGGGCTTGATCCCGGCCGCCTTGATGGCCACCATCGGCGAGCGCCCGCGATCGATCCGGGTGAAGATGAGCACCCGGCTCGGGCACTCCCCGTACACCCGGAGGAGCGCGCCCGCGGGCACCTCCAGGATGGTCTTCACGCTGTCGATGATCGTGTACCCGAACACGTCCACGTCCCCGTGGTGCACCACCGGCTCCGCGCCGATCCGCTCGTAGACCTCCTCCAGCTTTCGCGGGTACGGGAACT
>JBDOKE010000087.1:0-2821 GCA_039833815.1 Methanobacteriota archaeon
AACCGGTTGGAGCTGAAAAAGCGTCGCCTAATGGAAGAGCTGACGGCCCGCATGCCCAGGATGAAGTACTACGAGCTGGTGGAGAACGTGCTCTTCCTGCCCCCGTTCAACGCGCTGTTCGCGCTGGCCACCGCTCTCGGCCCGTAGGGGGGAGGCGGGCTGAGGTGGCTCGGCCCAGTCCTGGCCTTCGTCTCGTACGCATTCTCCAGCACCCTGGTCATGCTATGGTACCACCCGATGACGGTGTCGGACGCCCTCGCCTACGGCCTGGTGTACGGGCTCGCGGCCCCCGCCCTGGCCGCGGGCACCGGGGCCCTCCTGGATCGGATGTTCCGCGTGGGCAGACCCGCCGAGCTCGCGCGGAGCGTGTCGGAGGGGTTCGCACTCTCTGGGGCGGTCCTGCCGTCCGGGCTGGTTCACCCGGTGATAGGCGCCGTTTCGGCATCGTTGACCGCGCTCCTGACCTCCGGGTACCTAATCTCTCGGCGCGTCGGGCTGCCGGTCTCCCAGGGGATCGTCGGTGTCGCGGTCGCCGCGGCGGTGGTCTTCGCGGCGCTCACCTCCTGGATGGCCGTCCCGTTCTTCGCCGATAACCCCATTTACGCGCTCGCGATCGCGTTCTTCGTCTTCATCGTGGGGCTGAAGACGGGGCTCGGGATCGGGTTCGCGGGCTTCGGCCTGCGCCGCTCCGTGCTGATCGCCCTGCTCTTGTCCGCGATCCTGGTGCCCGCCATCCTGGGGCTCGGGTGGCTGACCACCCGGTTCCTGTCGGCGGCCCTGGAGACCCAGCGGTACGCCCTGCTGGGGCACGCCGTTCTCGGGCTCGTCTTGATGGCGATCGGCGCGTTCATCGCCCGGAAGTGGCACGTGGAGCGGTCCTCCGAGGAGGTCTCCCGGCTGGGCGTCTTCGTCGTGGCCGTGCCGTGCCCGATCTGCCTGACCGGCGTGGCCCTGTCGGTGGCACTCTACGCCAAGATCGGGTCGCTGAGCCTGTCGCAGTCCGCCCTCGTGCTCTGGGCCTGCTACACCTCGACCACACTCGCCAGCCTGGTCTCGGCCGAGACCCTGATCCGGGCCTTCCGGGTCCCACCCGCGGTGGCCCTCAGCGGGCTGGAGAACGCCGTGGGCCTGCTGTTCGTGCTCACCGGGCTCATCGCCTGGCTGTACCCGCTGTGGAAGAAGGCCCCCAAGGTCCGCATCCCAACGCCCCCCGCGCACGAGCTGTGCCCGGTCCTGATCGCGCTCCTGGGCCTGGCGGTCCTGGGGTACGGGTGGGCCGTGCGTCGGGAGCGGATGGGTGAGTACCCGCCCTCCAACCCGGTGGACGACGCGCTGCGGGTGGTGATACGATGGCTAGCGTCGCGACGGTGATCAACCAGGCCCTGTACGTGGTGATGCAGGCCCTGCTTTACCCGACGGTGATCCTGTTGCTGCTCTTCCTGGGGTACTCCATCATCGAGTTCGGGATGTTCCTGAGGGAGGTGGTCCTCCGGCCGCACTTCACCCGGCAGGACCTGGAGGAGGTGCTGAAGCGGTTCCCTGAGCTCGAGGACGTGCGCCTCCCGCCGCACTTCCGGGAGTACCTGAACCGGCTGCGGAGGATCCTTCGCGACTCGAACGACCCGGAGGAGGCGGGGCTTCGGGCCGAGAAGGAGCTGGAGAACCTGGAGAACTACCTGGCCCGCCGGATCTCCAGGACCAGGATCGTGGTTCGGCTGGGCCCAATGCTGGGCCTGATGGGCACGCTGATCCCCCTGGGCCCGGGCCTCGAGCAGCTGGCGAAGGGCAACATGGCCGGGCTCGCCACGGCCCTGATCACGGCCTTCGCCACCACGGTCGTGGGCCTGGCCTCCGCCGGTCTCTGCTACGTGATCACCCTCTTCCGCTCGCGATGGTACGAGAAGGACGTCTCCGACCTGGAGTTCCTGGCCGAGATGATCCTCAACAGGAAGTTTGGGGGGTGAGGCGTGCCCCGGTACCTCCGCCGTCGGCGTCGACGACGGCGCTTCCTGGGCGAGGACGGGGACGACGACCCGCTCTCGGGCGTCGCCAACCTCTTCGACGCCGCGATGGTCTTCGCGCTGGCCTTCATCCTCACCATGTCGGCCAGCTACGGGCTGACGAAGGTGCTGAACCCCAAGATCTCGCAGGCCACCATCATCACCAAGACGACCTCGGGCAAGATCGTCGTGACCAAGGTCTACCGCACGCCGTCCGGGGTCAAGGTGGAGAAGTTCAAGGAGGTCACCAGGGCCAAGCGGGGCGGCGCCCAGCTGGGTCAGATGAAGAAAATGGGAGGCACGGTGTACAAGGTTGGTAAGAAGTACATCTGGGTGCCCGGCTAGCGCCGGCGGAGCGGGGGCACCGGGATCAGCGGCAGTAACGAGCCGCCGGGGCCCGTCCCGGTCGACCCCTCAGTACCTTCTTGCCCGCCCTCACCACCGGGCCCGCCCGGCCCGCTGATGGTCACCTGAGGGTCGAACTGCGCCATCCACGCGAGGAGCTCCCTCGGGTCCGCCGTGATCGTGACGCCCTGGATGGTGATTTCCGTCGGCGGGTTCTCCTCGTACCCGTACCGGTCCCAGAACCATTGGATCCAGTCCACCAGGTGCAGGTTCGGGTCGCCGAAGTACCTCTCGGAAAGGTTCCTCAGGTACGCCCCGCGCACGTAGTCGCCCATCAGCAGCTCGGCCACCTCGCAGGCCCGCTCCACGTACCGCCAGAACGCTTCCTCCCCTCCCAGGGTATCCACCGCGTTGCCCAGCGCCCACCGGGCGAACGGTTCCACGTACCGGTCCCAGGGCCGGTAGAAGTCGCGGAG
>JBDOKE010000088.1:0-572 GCA_039833815.1 Methanobacteriota archaeon
GACCCTGGCCGTGAGCGGCCGGAGCCCGACGTCGCGGCTCCTCCGTCCCCGTGACCGTCCGACCGGCGTAACACCCCCGACCAACGACAGGGTGATGGGACGATCCCAGCCCCCGAACCCGACCGGAGACCGCCTGAGGGTTGGCCGGGCCCGAGCCCCCCAGGCTCCGGTATCCGCCGTAGACCCATCGGCTTGATTTACCACGGCGGGCTCGGAGTCACTACACCGGGGGCCGGCCCTCCGGCCTGAATCCTTCGGGCCGGCCGGTCCGGCGATGGGCCGAGGGCAGCGCCTAACGCCGAGGGAACGGCCGGCTTCAACGACCCTTCACCGCCGCCGACGTCGGGCGCCCGGGGGCTCCCCGAGGGTGGTGGGGAACGCCGACCGGCTCCCCTCACGATGGAAAGGCCAGGGTCGGTGGGGGCTCGACGCTCTGGGTTAGGGACCCGGCAACCGGCTCACGCCCGGGATCGTGTAAGGTGGCGACGGGCCGATCCCCAATCGTTACGATACTCGTAACGATTCCCGTCGCGCCTCCGAGGGCCGCCGGCCCGACGCGGTGCGGACCGGTC
>JBDOKE010000088.1:582-2553 GCA_039833815.1 Methanobacteriota archaeon
CGAATCGCCTGTGGGCCCGTGGGGGGTCGGCGGACGGGGACGTTGGGGGGTCCGCAAGATCGACTCCCGGTTCCCCGTGGCGGACGCCCGATCGAGGTTTCGGACCGCCCGCGCTGGCCCCGGGCGGCGGTCCCCCTGAGCCTTGCCCCCGAGGACGCCGAGGTGACGCGCCGCCCTGCGGCCGATCGTCGGCGAGCCCCGGCGGGGGCCGGTTAGGGCGCCCAACGGGGACTCCCCGGGGGAGGTCTGGACCCTCGGCGACGGCTCGATCGCGCTCGAGGCGGCGCGAACGAAGGTCCGGCTCGTCGCCCCGGATCCGGCGACCGGCAGGCTCCTTCGGGCGGTCCTCGAGTGGGTGCCAACGGTGCGAGAGGAGGCGCTGAAGGGGCCGGAGCGCCTCCTCCAGGGAGTGGGCGGGGCCCTGAAGGATCGTCTCCCCCGGGCGCCTGCACGGTCGCAAGGCCGAGCCTACCGCTGGATCAAGCGGGTCGAGGGTCTGGAGTGCGGGCTCCTGACCCCGCCGATGGAGCGTGGGTCATCGAGGGACGGTACGCGCCATCGTTTGACGGGCCGGGGGACGATGACGAGGTCGAGTTCGAGGTCGTGGGGGAGGAGGCCGGACCGGGGACCGTTCGCGACGGCCGCGTGATCGTGCGGCATGTCGTTGAGTACCGCGGGAATCCGGTCCAACCTGCAGAGTCGCAGGGTCGCGCACCGGAGACTGATCGACGCCCACTCGAGGGCGGCTCGGCCCGGTCCGCCGGAGCTCGGGACCTCGACCGGCCCAGGCGGGCCGGGAGGAGAGCGTGGGCGTCCGGGCACCGCAGGTTACCCGGCGGCTCAGGCCCGGGCGCCTGGAGCTTTCCGACCCCGAGGCGGCCGCTCGCGCGCGGTGATCGCCGACGCGATCCCCGAGGAGCATGGGTCGGGGGGATCGTGGGAAGTGAAGGCGGCCCTGGCCGTCGTCGCCCTGACCGGGCTCTCCCCGCGGAACCGTGCCGTCGCGGTGGGGTCCGGCGCTCGCGGAGCCGCAGAGGGTGACGGGTTGGACGCGGGACCACGGCGAGCGGCCAGCCCACACCGGCGTGGAGCGGGGTCTGCCCACGGCCCCCCAAGACCTGCCGCGGGCTCGTTGAAACCGTCGGGGACGCCGGACCGGAGGCGGGGGAAGGGGACGCGCTGGAGGCGCGCGAGCCCGTGACGCGCTCTCCCGGTCACCGTCGGTCGGCCTCCCAAGTGAACCGGTCCGGAAGCCTCGCACGGGAAGGCCGCGAGGAACCGCCGGTGCGGGTCGTTGATGGGATCGGCTGGAACGCGTCCCGGTGCTAAGAGGGGACGAGATCGCGAAGGGCTGGGCGGTACTCATCGGCCCGACCGCAAGGATCGGAAGAAGGATAGCGTCCGCGTGGCCGGTGCCCCGGGAAGACGCGCCCGTGATCTCACTGGTCGAGCGGGGAGGAAGCCCGGGGGAGACGAGCCGGGATGAGGCCATCTCCAGGGTCAGGAACGCCGCGCGAGGGCTTCTGAACGGGGCTCACGATCTGAACGGGCGCGGGTAGGAGTCAGCGTGAATGGTGCCGTACGCCGCCCTGCCCGCGCGCCCCGATCGCCCCGACGCGCTCCCGGACGCGCTCAAAGGGGGCTGGAGGGAGCTGGTGGATGCCGCCCTGGAGCTCCCTCGACGCCAACCTCCCGGGCCCGAGGGCGCGGTTCCACGCGGTGCACCGGCCGCTCCGGGGCTACCCCGAGCCCGAGAACGCGCCGGACCGCGATGGGATTAAGCCGCTGCCGGAGGCGCCGTGGATTCCGACGACCCCCGCCCGCGGACGACGGGACGCCCGGCCGGAGCCCAAGAGAATCCCAATCGACGCGCTCCACGCGGCGCTGCTGGCCCTCCGAGGGGGCAACCTGAAATCCCTCCTCAAGGACCCGCCCGGGAGCGTCCGGAAGGGGGACCGCCGAGCCGGCCCT
>JBDOKE010000089.1:0-5337 GCA_039833815.1 Methanobacteriota archaeon
CTCTCCCCTTTCAGGTTCGCGATCACCAGCTCGACCGACTTGGGCCCCACCCCGCTCCGGTCCGCCCACGCCGCCAGGAACACGCCCAGGTCGTCCGGCGACCGGCCGAACACGTAGCCGACGGAGCAGCCCATCGCCTCCAGGTCCCGCCGTACGCGCTCGAACCCGAGCGGGTCGATGATGAGCTCGCCCTGCGCGGCGGCCTCCAGCATCTGGCTCGGCTCCTCGATGGGCCGCACGGGCACCTGCTCCTCCTCGGCGTACCGGGCCTGGATCCGCTCGGCCACGACCCGGCCCATCGCCTCCACGAACCGGCGCCCCTCCTCGGACTCGTGGTCTATGATCTCCACGCCGCACCGGCGCAGGACGTCCCGCAGGTACCCGGTCAGGTCCTCCAGGTCCCACCCCTCGCCGCGGCTCATGCCCCGGACGATCAGCACGTCCACGTCGTCGAGTAAGGGTCGAGAGCCCTCGAACGCGTCCAGTTCCGTCATGATCCGCTTGGCCAGCCGGTGGATGTGCACGGGCGTGCCGGGCACGGCTCAGCTCCCCAGCTCCCGCCTGAGCTCCCCCATGGTGGTGACGCGCTCGGCGAACGCGTTGTGCTTGTGGATGGACTCGTGGTTCACCTGGCGGACGATCACGAGGGCGTCGTCCGGCAGGTGGTCGAACTCGTCCACGATCCTCCGGATCATCTCCCGCACGCAGTCCTCCACGAACTTCGGGTTGCGGCACGCCCGCTTGGTGACCTCCAGCTCGTCCGGCCGCTTCAGCAGCTCGTACGTGGGTGCGCTCATCGACTCCTCAATGATGCGGATGATGTCCTTGATGTTGACGCTGTACGCGTCCGGCACCTCGATCATGACCGTGCCCACGCCGCGCTGGTTGTGGGTCATTGGAAACACGTCCTTTTTCATGATCTTTCGGGCCAGCTCCTCCGCCTCCTCCTCGCCCAGCCCGAGCTCCTTCACGAGCCGGCGCTGGACCCGCTCCTGGCTGTACTCGCGGATCATCTCCAGCGCGCAGGGGCACGCGGTGAGCCCGACCACCTCCGCCCCCACCATCTTCCGGGTCTCGATTCCCTCCTCCGTCCGCCGGGAGACCGACCGGCCGATGATCTTGTAGGGCTCCTGCGTCGGGAGCCCCGTGGCCGGGGTCTTCCTGGGCAGGATCAGCTCGCCGGTCATGTGCACCTCGGACCGAGTCGCGTAGTCGTGCCTCTCGAGCAGCTTCCGCGAGATGCGGGAGCAGAGGTCCTCAATCATCGTGTCCGACTCCTCGACGGACTTCTCCAGCTCCTCCAGCACCTCCTGCAGCACCTCGTGGCTACGCGACATGTGGATGCCCTTCTGGTGGGCGGGCAGGTCGACGAAGAGGTTGAACGTGGACACGAGGATGATCGGGCGGCCCTCGCTCCGCGGGATCTTCACGAGCTTTTTGATCCCGCTGATGCCCACCCGGGTCAGGTGCGCGGGGATCTGGGGATCCGAGCTCTGGACGTCGGGGAAGCAGGACCTCAACACCCCACCTCCCCACGCCGAGAACTGATCGAATAACCCATAAATTCCGGAAGGAGGCCGGCCACTCCGGCGGGGTGGCGCGTTTGGCCATAGAGCTGCGCGTTGAAAAAGCCTACCCCGAGGATGTGGGCAAGCGCGTGGTGCGCCTGGATAAGCGCTCCCGGGAGCGGATTGGGGTCGAGCCCGGGGACCTGGTCAAGGTCACCGGATCCAAGTCCACCGTCGCGCGTGTCCGGCCCGCCAAGCGCGAGGACGTGGGCAAGGGCATCATCCGGATGGACAAGTACGAGCGGCAGAACGCGGGCGCGTCCGTGGGCGAGCCCGTCGAGGTCGAGCGCGCGGAGGAGCGCGAGGCCGAGCGCGTGGAGCTGATGCCCACGGAGAAGGTCGTCGTGCCCGTGCAGGCGGGGCTGAAGGAGGAGGTCGAGAAGGAGCTGACGAAGGAACACGAGCGGGACGTGCTGAACCGGATCAAGGACTACCTGCGGACCCAGGCCCAGCGGGAGCCCATCCCCGCCACCCATCGCGACGTGATTCCGCTCGAGATTCAGGGCAAGACGATCGCCGGGCACGTCCTCGTCAAGCTCCCCGACAGCGTGCTCGTCGTGGGGATCGAGCCCGAGGACGCCACGGTCATCGGTCCCAAGACCGAGATCGTCGTGAAGCCCTACTCCGAGGACCTGGCCAAGGCGGCCGAGATCCCGGACGTCACGTACGACGATATCGGCGGCCTTGACCGCGAGATCGAGCAGATCCGCGAGTACGTCGAGCTCCCGCTCAAGCGCCCGGAGCTGCTCAAGGAGCTCGGTATCAAGCCCCCGAAGGGCGTGCTCCTGTACGGTCCGCCGGGCACGGGTAAGACCCTCCTCGCCAAGGCCGTCGCGAACGAGTGCGGGGCCAAGTTCTACACGATCAACGGCCCGGAGATCATGAGCAAGTACTACGGCGAGAGCGAGGCCCGCATCCGCGAGATCTTCGAGGAGGCGCGCAAGAACGCGCCCGCGATCATCTACATCGACGAGATCGACGCGATCGCGCCCAAGCGGGGCGAGACGGGCGAGGTCGAGCGCCGAGTCGTCGCCCAGCTCCTCACCCTCATGGACGGGCTCTCCGAGGACGAGCGCGTGGTCGTGCTCGCCTCCACCAACCGGCCCGACGACATCGATCCGGCCCTGCGCCGGCCCGGCCGCTTCGACCGGGAGATCGAGATCGGCGTGCCCGACAAGGAGGGGCGCAAGGAGATCCTGCAGATCCACACGCGGGACATGCCACTCGCCGACGACGTGGACCTGGACAAGCTCGCCGAGCTCACGCACGGGTTCACGGGCGCCGACCTCGAGGCCCTGTGTAAGACCGCCGGGCTCAAGGCGCTGCGCCGGGCGATCCGGCGACTGGGCGCCAAGCTGGCCGAGCGGGAGGGCGAGGAGGGGAAGGAGGTCTCCGAGAAGATCTCGGAGCTGTCCGACGAGGAGCTGCGGGAGGTCCTGGAAAAGGGGCTGGACCGGGCCGAGATCTCCGAGGAGAAGAAGCGCGCGCTGCGGCGCGTCCTCGAGGAGGCGGAGGAGGTCGAGGAAGAGGAGGGAGAGATCGAGTACTCCGAGGCCCTGGAGAAGGTGCTCGAGGCGGAGGAGATCGAGCTCAAGGAGGAGCTCAAGGTCACGATGGACGACTTCATGGAGGCGCTGAAGGAGATCGAGCCCTCGGCCCTCCGCGAGGTCATCGTCGAGGTGCCGGACGTGTCCTGGGACGACGTGGGCGGGCTCGAGGACGTCAAGCAGGAGCTGAAGGAGGCCGTGGAGTACCCGCTGAAGTACCCGGAGGTCTACGAGCGGCTCGGCACGCGCCCCCCGCGCGGGATCCTGCTGTACGGCCCGCCGGGCACGGGTAAGACCCTCCTCGCCAAGGCCGTCGCGAACGAGTCCGACGCCAACTTCATCGCGGTCCGCGGCCCGGAGGTTCTCAGCAAGTGGGTGGGCGAGTCAATCCCGGGCGACGAGGTCGTCTGGGCGAAGGTCGACGGAGAGGCCCGGCTGGTGCCCATCGAGGAGCTCTACAGGCTGTGGAAGGAGGGCCGGGACGTCGAGGTCGCCGCGCTGACGGACGAGGGCATCGTCTGGTCGCCGGTGGAGCGGGTCGCCCGACACCGCCGCCGGACCGGGCTCGTGAAGCTCGTAACGCGCACGGGCCGGGAGGTGATTGTCACCGAGGATCACTCCGTGTTCACGGTTCGGGACGGTAGGATCACGGACGTGCCGACCTCGGAGCTCTCCGAAGGTGACTGGATCATCCTGCCGGTGAGGCTGCCGGCGGGTGACTCGGACGAGATCGACGGCGTCCAAATCGACGAGGACCTGGCGTTCCTGCTGGGACTGTACGTGGCCAAGGGCGACCTGACGGGGCGGAAGGGCGTCAGGATCCGCGTCGGAGACCCGGAGGTGATCCGGGAGCTCGACCGGATCGCTCGGAAGCGGGGCTGGAAGGGCGAGTACCGCGAGGGCGACGGCTACCGGATCGAGAGCCGTGAGCTCAGGAGACTGTGCGAGGGGCTGGGCGCGGGAGAGGAGAGGCGGCTCGGACCGCTCCTGTCGCTGAGGCCCGGGCTACTCGCCGCCGCGCTGCGCGGGTACTACGCCGGCGACGGGTCGTTCTCGGTGGGATCCGACGGCCGGTCCGCCATCGAGACGGGCGCCGTGAGCGGGCGGCTGGCGAGGGAGCTCCTGATCGCGCTGCAGATTCTGGGCATCGTGGCCCGCAGGCGCGAGTGCGGCGGGGAGGGCGGGCGGTACCGCGTGGTGATCACCGAGCCGGAGTACGTCCGGAGGTTCCTGAAGAGGATCGGACTCCCGGGGTCCGAGGAGGACGAGCGCGTCCGGAGGCTCCTGAGGGAGAGCGAGCGAGCGCGTCGCTCCGACGTCCCGGCGGGGCTCGCTGGGAGTCCGCACGTCCACGTCGAGGTTGAGCGCGTCTCGGACCGGGTCGCCGCGAACGGTGGCCTCCTGAAGGTGGGGCTCGAGCACCTGTACTTCGACCGGATCGAGGAGATCGTGCCGCTGGACCGTGACGACGAGTACGTGTACGACGTCGTGGAGGTAAGGCTGGGCCACAACTTCGTCGGAGGCGCGGGGGTCCTGCTGCACAACTCGGAGAAGAAGATTCGCGAGATCTTCCAGAAGGCGCGGCAGACGGCCCCGTGCGTCATCTTCTTCGACGAGATCGACGCGATCGCGCCCAAGCGGGGCACGGAGGTGGGTGGCTCCCGGGTCACGGAGCGGATCGTGAATCAGCTGCTGACGGAGATGGACGGGATCGAGGCGACCGAGGACGTGTTCGTGATCGCCGCGACGAACCGTCCGGACATCCTGGACGAGGCGCTGCTGCGCCCGGGCCGGTTCGACCGGATCGTGTACGTGCCGCCGCCGGACGAGGAGGCGATGAAGGAGATCGTGAAGATCCACACGCGGGACATGCCGCTCGCGGAGGACGTGTCCATCGAAGACATCGTGGAGATCCTGAAGCGTCGGGAGAAGGAAGAGGACGCCAAGTACACGGGGGCGGACATCGAGGCGATCTGCATGGAGGCGGCCATGCTGGCCCTCCGGGAGGTCATCGACGAACTGGAGAGGATCGAGGAGGAGGCGGAGTCGGAGAGGGAGCTGGAGGCGCGGAAGGAGGCGTTGATGGAGGAGCTCAAGGTGGAGAAGCGGCACTTCGAGAAGGCGGCGGAGAAGGTGCCCCCGTCGGTCTCCAGGGAGCAGCTGGAGGAGTACGAGAAGCTGAGGGAGGAGTTCCAGCGACTGGCGGGGTGAGCGCTGCTCCT
>JBDOKE010000090.1:0-26608 GCA_039833815.1 Methanobacteriota archaeon
CACGTGGTACGGCCCGTAGGTCCTCCCGCCAATCCTACGGTACGTCTCCTTCAACTCCGGCTTGACTTCCCGACGGTAAACCTCTCGCAGGACGCGCAGGACGCGGATGCGTTCAACGGGGTCCCGCGGAACGGGCACTCCCTCCCAGGTCACGGGCCCCGGCACCCCCCACCGGCCCAGCCGTACCATTGTAATCACCCGGGAGCATAAAAAAGCTCCGCCTCCCGACGGCTCCATAGTGGACCGGCCCCGAGCGGGTCGATGCCTTGGGCACCCCGCGAGCCGCCCGGCGGTCCGGCACCACCTACTCACCGGTCTCGGGTCCTTTCCATTGTAATCACCCTGGAGGTGGGGTCAAGAGGCCACGCGGGCGCTGTTGCCGACCACCCGGACCGCTCGGGGTTGGGTCGGGTTCTTCGGGTACCCTTGGACTGGCCTGCTCCCGGCACCAGCCTTACCCCTCCCTGTGACCGCCGGGGAGGGGGGCCGAGGAGGCCGCGCTGGCTCCCTGGTGATCCCAGCCTCCGCCCTGCGGGCCTTGATCTCTTGTGATTACAATGGGAAGGGGGCGCCCTCACTGGGGCCGGGGAGGGTGGACCGGGAATTGTTATGAATTCCGTAACGATTCTCGCTGGTGCGGGGGCCGGGATTTGAACCCGGGACGGCCCTACGGCCACGGGATCCTAAGTCCCGCCCCTTTGACCAGGCTCGGGCGCCCCCGCGCGCTCCGGGCGGCCGGTAGGCTCCTCGGTATTTAACGTTTTCCCCACGGGGGCACGTGGCGCTGTCGCAGCGGCGGTTCCCAGCCTCGCCAGTCCATGTCGTAAGGGGTCACCTTGGGGGGTACTCGGTCCACCTCGTAGTACAGCCAGGCCTCGAAGGGGGGGCTCAGTCCGCGGCCCCAGGGCTCGTGGTATCGGTGGAGTCGGTGGAGGATGACGGGTTTCATGTGGGGCCAGTCGGGGTATCGCTGCCAGAACTCTCGCCAGTGGAGGGTCTGGGTGAGGGTGGAGGTGTAGAGGGTGACCGCCACGCAGCCGGGGGGTTCCCACCAGGCGGGACCCAGGAGGAGGAGGGAGGCGGTGCCGAATCGGAAGACGACGAGGCCGGTGGAGGTCCAGAGGAGGGCGGCGAGGCGTACCTTGTTCCACTCGGGGCGTTGGGAGAGGAGTGCGCCGGCGATGGGGACGGCGACGAGGTAGAACCACGTGGGGAGGGCGTTCTCCAGGGCGGTGGGGGGCTCCCACTCGGCCACGTTTCCGAGGAGCTTGAGGATGAGGCCGGGGCGGTGGTAGGTGAGGAGGGCGTGGGAGGCGGTGCCGGGGAGGGGGAGGGTGGCGAGCGCGCCGAGGGTGAAGCCGGTGAGGAGTTTCAGGAGCTGGAGGCGGGCGCGGCGGGGTGGGTCGGGGAGGAGGGCGAGGGTGCCGAGGATGAGGGGGGCTTCGGGCCAGCCGTCGTAGCAGGCGCCGGTGAGGAGGCCTAGGGCGGTCGCCGCGAGGAGGCGGGTGCGGGTGTGGGTGGGTCGGTGGAGGGTGGAGAGGGCGAGGGTGCCGAGTAGGGGGTAGGTGAGGAGGCAGATCGTGCGTTTGCCGCCGAGGAAGGCGGCGTAGTGGAGGTTGTACACGGCGGTGAGGATCCAGGGGACGACGGCGCCCATGCGGGGTTCGAGTCGCCAGGCGAGGAGGGTGGCGGTGAGGCCGAGGGCGAGGGCGAGGAGGTAGCGGTGGTCGTGCTGTGGGCCGGCGCGTGGGTGGAGGAGGTGGGCGCAGAGGGGGATGAGTGGGGTTCGGTACTGGAATGGGGGCTGGTCCTGGCGCCACCAGCTGACGCGGGGGTAGTGGCCGTGCTCGGCGTAGTACTTGGCGATGAAGCCGTAGTAGAACCAGTCGGGGGCGTTGGGGGGCCAGCGGTGGGAGAGGTACGTGGAGAGGGTGAACGCGGCGAGCCCGGTGAGGAGGATGAGGAGGTGGAGGCGGGCGCGCACGGGGCTCCCCTCAGGGGTGGAGGCGTTTGCGGTCGCGGGGGAAGAGGGTGACCTCGCGGATGTTCTCCATGCCGGTGAGGGTCATCAGGGTGCGTTCGAGGCCGAGTCCCCAGCCCCCGTGCGGCGGCATGCCGTACCGGAAGGCCTCGAGGTAGTGCCGGAAGTCGTCCGGGTTCAGTCCCTGCTCTCGGATCTGGTCCACGAGGGTCTCGTACCGGTGCTCGCGCTGGGCGCCCGAGGCGAGCTCGAGGCCCTGGTACATGAGGTCGAAGGAGCGGGTGACCTCGTCGTCCTTGGCCATGGTGTAGAAGGGGCGGGTCTCGCGGGGCCACTCGGTGATGAAGATGGGCTCGTCGAAGAGCTCGCCCAGCTTGCGCTCGGCCTCCGTGGGCAGGTCCTCGCCCCACTCGACGTGGATCCCGTGCTCGGCGAGGAGGTCCAGGGTCTCCTCGTAGGTGAGGCGCTCGAAGGGGGGCTCGAGCTCGGGGAGCTCCACGTCGAGGGTGCGCAGCTCCTCCTCGCACTCCTCGGCGACGCGGTGGAACACGTGGGCGAGGAGCTCCTCGAGGACGCGCATGACGTCCTCCTCGCTCTCGATGAAGGACATCTCGATGTCCACGGAGATGGCCTCGTTCAGGTGCCGCCGCGTGTTGTGCTCCTCGGCGCGGAAGATGGGACCGATCTCGTACACGCGCTCGAACCCGGCGGCCATGAGCATCTGCTTGTACAGCTGCGGGCTCTGGGCGAGGTACGCGTCCCGCTCGAAGTATACGACGGGGAAGAGCTCGGTGCCGCCCTCCGTGGCGGACGCGATGATCTTCGGCGTGTGCACCTCGAGGAACCCGCGGTCCTCGAGGAACTCGCGGATGGCCGTGGTCGTAACGTCTCGGACCCGGAAGACCGCCCGCGGCTCCTCGCGCCGGAGGTCGAGCACGCGCGCGTCCAGCCGCGTGTCCAGGTCCGCGTCCACCTTGCCCGTCGGGTCGAGGGGTAGGTGCGTCTCGGACTCGGAGAGTACCTCGAGCTCCTTGGGGATGATCTCGACCCCGCCGGGCGCCTTCTCGTTCGCCTGGACGGTGCCCCGGACGCGGACCACGGACTCCTTCTTCAGCCTCGGGACCCGCTCGAACACGTCCTCCGGCACCTTCTGCCGGGGGCAGGTGACCTGCACGATGCCGGAGCGGTCGCGGAGGAGGAGGAACTTGATCCCGCCCAGGTCGCGGATCTCGTGCACCCAGCCCGCGAGCGTGACCTCCTCCCCGTCCCGCTCCGGGGTGACCTCCGCGGCCTGCGTGTCCTTCAGCACGCGATCACCCCCGGGAGCGCTCCGATCTGATCCTCGCGGCCTCCGCGTGGTTCGGCAGGCCCTCCCGCGCGGCCAGCTCCTCGACGATGGGCAGGAGGGCCTCGACGTCCGCCTCGTCGAGCCGCTGGTACGGGATGAGCTTAAGGAAGTCCCAGGGACCGAGCGCCCCGCGCGCCCGGGCGAACCCGCCCGTCGGCAGCACGTGGTTGGGCCCGGCCGCGTAGTCGCCGAACGGGACGGCGGAGAGGTGCCCCACGAAGACCGCCCCCGCGCTCTCGACCCGCGGCAGCAGCTCCTCCGGGCGCTCGACCGAGAGCTGGAGGTGCTCCGGGGCGTACTCGTTCGCCACCCTCACGCACTCCTCCAACGAGTCCAGGACGACGATCCAGCCGTGCCGCTCGAGCGCGCTCTCGACCACGTCCCGCCGCTCGATCCCCTCCCTCAGGAGCCCCTCCACGCGCTCCCGCACCTCACGGGCCAGCCGCTCGGAGTCCGTGAGGAGCACGGCCGCGGCCTCGGGATCGTGCTCGGCCTGCGCGATCAGATCCCGGGCCAGCCACTCCGGGTCGGCCGACTCGTCCGCGATGATCAGGACCTCGGAGGGGCCGGCCGGCATGTCCACGTCCGCGCCGGCCCGCTCGTAGGCCAGGAGCTTCGCGGCGGTCACGTACACGTTCCCCGGGCCCACGATCTTGTCCGCGCGCGGGATCGACTCGGTCCCCACGGCCAGCGCGGCCACCGCCTGCGCGCCGCCCACCCGGAAGACCGCGTCCGCGCCCGCGAGGTCCGCCGCCACGAGCACCTCGGGCGCGGCCCGTACCGCGTTGTCCGCCGGGGGCGTGCACACGTAGACCCGGTCGCACCCCGCGACCCGGGCCGGGATCACCGTCATCAGGGCCGTGGACGGGTACGCGGCCCGGCCCCCGGGCACGTAGCACCCCACGACCGGGACCGGCCGGACGAGCACCCCGCACTCGGTCCCCTCGACCGAGACGGCGAGCGCCTCCCAGTCCGGGGCGACCTTCCGGTGGAACGCCTCGATGCGATCCGCCGCGCGCTCGAGCGCGTCCAGCGTCGCCTCGTCCACCAGCTCCCGCGCCCGCTCCACGTCCTCCTCCGACACCCGTAGCTCGTCCGGCCCCAGCTCAACCCCGTCGAACCGCCGCGTGTACTCCAGCAGCGCCTCGTCGCCCCGCTCCCGCACGTCCTCGAAGATCCGCTCCACGTCCGGGAGGACCTCCTCCACGCGCGCCTCCGACCGCTTCAGCACCTCCCGGAGCTCCCGCTCGCTAGGATTCACCAGCACCCTCATCGGCCAGCACCCTCAGCCGCCGGGCGATGTGCTCCAGCACCTCCGCCAGGACCGCCTCGTTGTCGTACGCCTCCAGCACCTCCCGGGCCCTCTCCTTATCCATGTTTTCGTACGCTCGAACGATCTTCCGCACGCACCGGATCACGTTATCCACGATCGTGATGTCCGCGTCCCGGGCCGTGCGCGAGAGCGGGTTCAGGTCGATGGCGGCGACCCGCTTCCCCAGCTCCTTCAGCGCCCGCGTCCGGTCCCCATCCTCCAGCGGCACGAGGACGAAGTCCGCCCGATGAATCCCCCGCTCGTCCACGAGCCCCCGGCGCGAGGAGAGGTTGGGCAGGCGGGTCAGGCGCTCCCGGTCCGCCCCGAGCACCTCCCGCGCCCCGGCCTCCCGCAGCACCCGCCGGATCCGACGCGCCCGCTCCTCCGTGCGGTGAAACAGGTTCACCTCGAGCGGGGCCCCGGTGACCTCGGACAGCTCCACCAGCTCGTCCGGGCACAGCGCGGCCACGTTCCCGTTCACCGAGATCACCGGGCGCTCCGCGAGGTGGAACGCGGCCGCGGTGGCGCGGATCGCGCGGCGCGCGGGCGGGATCGTCCGCTCCCCGAGCAGGTAGTCGAACGCCTCCCCCCGCCCGTGCGCGATCAGCCCCTGCGGGACCACGTACCCCTCCTCGAATCCGCGGACCAGCCGCTCCCGGATCCGGAGCGCCTCGGCCCGGGGGTGATCGGGTGGGATCTCCACCTTACCCACCCCCGAGCCGCTCGGTGAGCAGGTCTCGCAGCGCCCGAGCCAGCCGGGCCTTGGACCCGCGCACGCGCCGCACGACCCGGCCTTCTCGGTCCAGGATCCACCACTCGGACGACTCCGCACCCAGCGCCTCCGGCGGGTTCGCCACGACCAGGTCGCAGGGGACGCGCTCCAGCAGCCGCCGCGCGCCCTCCACCGGGTCCGGATCCACCTTGAACGCCACCTTCACCCCGTCGAACTCCGGGAACACCTCTTCGATGATCTTCGGGGTCGGGACGAGCTCCACCGTGTGGCGCGACCGCGAGTCGAGCTTCCCCTCCGCCCGCTCCCGGGGTCGGAAGTCCGCCGGGGCCGCCGCCATCACGATCGCGTCCACGTCCTCGGCTCGCCTCCGCACCTCCTCCAGCATCTCCTCGGTCGTGCGCACCTCCACCCGCTCGTCCGCGGGGGCCTCCACCCGCAGGGGCCCGTGCACGAGGATGACCTCGGCGCCCGCGGCGCGGAGCTGCTCGCAGATGCGGGCGGCGGTCCGCCCGGAGCTCGGGTTCGTGAGCACCCGCACGTCGTCCAGGGGCTCGAGCGTGGGTCCCCCGGTGACGAGGATGCGGACCCCGGCCAGCTCCCCCTCGACGGCGCGGACGAGCTCCTCCAGCTCGGCCAGCTTGGCCTTCCCCTCCTCGATCCGGGGCGGGACGACGGTCACGCCCAGCCCCTCCAGCCGCCGGAGGGCGCGGCGGGCGGGGGGCGAGCGGTACATGGACTCGGCCATGGCCGGGGCGACGATCAATCGTTTCCCGGCGCCTAACGATGCGAGCGCGGTGAGGGTGACGGGGGTATCGGCGATCCCGTGCGCGAGCTTGGCGAGGGTGTTCAGGGTGGCCGGGGCGATCAGCACGGCGTCCGCCCACTCCGCGAGCCTCACGTGCTCGGCCCGCTCCGTGAGCTCGGTGACCACCTCCTCCGCCGCGAGCCCCAGCGCGTCCCGGCCCACGAACCGCAGGGCCGACTCCGTGGCGACGACCCGGACCGCGTGCCCACGGCGCTCAAGCTCCCGGCAGAGATCGGGCGCGCGGTAGGCGGCGACGCTGCCGGTCACGCCCACCACGACGTTAACCAAACGTGACCTCCACCTCCATGCCCGTCAGCTCCTTGATCGCCTCCTGCAGCTCGTCCACCGGCGCCGGCACCCGGTTCCGATCCCGGTGGTGAATGACCGCCTTGTACCGCTCCCCCTCCGGCTCGTACACGACGTTCACGCTGAGCAGCCGGGCCGGGATGATCAGGTCCTGGATCAGCTTCCGCAGCTGCCGGATATCCTGGGGATTCTCCACCTCCTCCACGACCCGCACCTTCTTCCCCAGGTGATCCGAGAGCGCCCGAGACACCCGACCACCCTTGCCGATCAGCTTGCCCGCCATCCCCGGCCTCGTGACGAGGACCACGAGGCTCCCCGTGTCGATGGTCCGCAGTAGGACCGCGTCCTCCAGCGAGGGGTACTTCTCCCGCAGCTCAACCAGCTTCTTGGAGACCTCCACGTCCGTCTCCGTGATCTCTCCCCGCTCCAGCTTCTCCTCGCACCCGGGGCAGAGCAGCCCCGTCTTCGCGCACACCTCGCATATGGGCAGCTCCAACCGGCAACCCCCACGGAGAATCAGTCGCGGTGACCCCCGCCCGGGCCGTTAAAAAGTTGACCCGCGCCGCCCCACGACCGCGTATCCCGTTCCCGAAAGCATTATACCTGCTATCTCCGGGCCCCGGACGAGAGCGCGCTGGGGGTGCTAGGAATGGCAGAGGAAGAGAACGTCGTCTACGTGGGCAGCAAGCCGGTGATGAACTACGTGCTCGCCTGCATCACGCAGTTTAACGAGGGCGCCAACGAGGTCCGCATCAAGGCCCGCGGGCGCGCCATCAGCCGGGCCGTGGACGTCGCCGAGATCGTCAGGAACCGCTTCATGCCGGAGGTGGAGGTGAAGGACATCAAGATCGGCACCGAGGAGCTGGAGACGGAGGAGGGCGACACGGTCAACGTCTCCACCATCGAGATCGTGCTGGAGAAGCCCGTCTAGACCCCACGCCCGCCGGCCCGGCTTCGCCCGCTGCTTCTACCCGTCCTTAGCCCGATCCCGCCGCCCGACCCCCTACTTCTCCCCGCGGCCCGCCCCGAAAAGCATGTATAGGACCGACCGGCGGGCCCCTCGGGCTCCTCCTAAACCTTCTTCACCTTATTCCGAGACCCGGACCGCCCCCGGGTGGTCCGCGCGATGGGTCCGATCGAGCTCGACTTCGACGACCTCAAGATCGAGATCGGTCGCGTGGAGGGGTTCGAACCCGAGGGCGAGGGTCCACACCCCTGCCCCACCCTCTCCGACCTGAAGGACTGGGACCGACGACTCTTCTCCCGGTATCGGATCGCCGCGTTTCCTATCTGCGACATGTGTTGCCTCTGCACGCTCGGCCGCTGCAACCTCGCAGAGGGCCGACGCGGGGCGTGCGGGATCGACCTCCGCGCCCACGCGGCCCGGATGACCACCATCAAAACCTGCATCGGGACCGCGTGCCACGCCACCCACGCCCGACACCTCATCGAGTACGTCCTCGACCACATCGGCGACGAGGAGATCGACCTCGGCCCCGAGATCGACGTGCAAACCCCCATCTTCGAGACCCTCCTCGGGTTCGAGCCCCGACGCGTGTCCGACCTGAAGCGCGGGCTCGAGTACCTCGAGCGCGAGCTGGCCCAGGTCCTCGCCGCCACCCACGTGGGCCAGGAGTCCGACCCCCACGACTACGAGTCCAAGGCCCTCCACGCCGGCATGCTCGACACCCTCGCGCTCGAGCTGGCGGACGTGACCCAGATCGTCGCCTTCGACATGCCCAAGGGCGAGGCCCCACTCGTCGAGTTCGGCCCCTACGCGGCGGACGACTCCAAGCCCTGCATCCTCCTCATCGGCCACAACGTCGCCCCCGGCACCGAGGTCCTGGACTACCTCGAGGAGCGCGGCCTGGACGAGCGGGTCGAGGTCCTCGGCATCTGCTGCACGGCCTGGGACGCGTCCCGGGTCGAGCGGCGTTCCAAGGTCATCGGGCCCCTCTCCCGACAGCTGCACTACGTGCGGATGGGCATCGCGGACGTGATCATCCTCGACGAGCAGTGCATCCGCGCCGACCTCGTGGAGGAGGCCCGCGAGGTGGGCACCCGCGTCATCGCGACGCGGAACGTCCTCATGGCCGGCCTGCCCGACGTCACGGACGAGCCCACGGATGAGATCGTGGAGCGGATGGCCTCCGGCGAGTGGATGGCCGTGTACATCGAGGACCTCGAGAAGGCGGCGAAGGTAGCGGTCGAGGTCGCGCTCCGCGTCCACGAGCAGCGCCGGAAGGAGGTGCCCCCTCCCGACCCGGACGAGATCCGGCGGCACGCGAAGCGCTGCCTGGAGTGCGGCGACTGCGAGCGCGTGTGCCCGAACGATCTCCCCATCGTGGAGGCGCTGCGGAGGGCCCGCGAGGACGACTTCGAGGACCTGGCCGAGCTCTTCCACCGGTGCGTGGGCTGCGCCCGGTGCGAGTCCGAGTGCCCCGCGAAGATCCCCGTGATGCGGATCATCGAGGACGCCTGGCGCCTGAACGCCCGGAAGGAGCGCTACCGGGTCCGCACGGGCCGCGGCCCGATCAAGGACGTGGAGATCCGACAGGTCGGCGGCCCGATCGTCATGGGCGACATCCCCGGCGTCGTCGCCTTCGTCGCCTGCCCCAACTACCCCGACGACATCCGCGAGGTCGGCCGGATGGTCGAGGAGCTGCTGGAGCGTAACTACATCGTCGTGACCTCCGGCTGCACGGCCATGTGCCTCGGTTACTACACCGACGAGGAGGGCAAGACCCTATACGAGCGGTACGAGGACCGGTTCGACGCCGGTTGCCTCGTGAACACGGGCTCCTGCGTCTCCAACGCGCACATCCTCGGCGCCTGCATCAAGATCGCCGCCATCTTCGCGAAGAAGCCCCTCAAGGGCAACTTCAAGGAGATCGCCGACTACATCCTCAACCGCATCGGCGCGTGCGGCGTCCTCTGGGGCGCCATGAGCCAGAAGGCCCTCGCCATCTCGACCGGGTTCACCCGCTGGGGCATCCCCATCGTCTACGGCCCGGCCGGGCTCAACTACCAGACCCTGTACATCGGCGACCTGGACGGCGACTGGACCGTCTACGACGCCCGCACGGGCGAGGAGCGGGAGGAACACTGTCCCATCCACCTCAAGTACGCGGCCGAGGACTGGCGCGAGGCCCTCGTCCAGGCCGTCAAGCTGTGCATACGACCCAACGACACCCCCCAGGGCCGACAGACCAAGCTCCAGAACTACGTGGAGCTGTACCGGGAGTTCTACGGCGAGCTCCCACCAGACCTCCCCCTCTACGTACGCGACGAGAACGACATCCCCCTCACCCTCCGCGACGAGATCCTGGAGTACCTGGAGGAGATCGGTTGGAAGCCCCGGGAGCCCATCTCCGAGCCCACCCTACTGGAAGAGCAGGCCAGGGGCTGAGCCGTGTGTCCCTCCCCAAGGACCCCACGTTCCTGTACACGAGCCGGGCCGAGACCGCCCGCGCCCCCGTCCTGCGCACCCTGCTCGAGCGGGCGGACGAGCCCCTGGTGGTCGTGGGGCCCCGAGCCGCCGAGGACGAGGACTGGCGGGAGCGCGCCGCCCGGTTGATCCAGCGACTCCGAGCCACCGCCGTCTGCACGGCCCCCTACCGGGGCGACGACCTGGGCCGCAAAATGGGCCTCGTCGAGCTCGCCACCCTGCTGCAGCGAGACGCCCCCGTCCTCGGCTCCCACCCCGACGTGGTCGCCTTCACCGGCTCCCGCCCGGACGTCACGGACCGCGTGCTCCAGAGCCTCCGCCACGCCCGGCCCGACCTCGTGAAGATCTCGCTGAACCCAGAGTACTGCCCGAGTGCCGACTACTCGCTGCCCACGATGGACAGGGACGAATTCATTCGAGAGCTGGAGGAGCTTCTGAAGGCATGATTCAGCGGTGTAGGGGGCCGCGATCCGGTGGAATGGGACAACGTTGAGGTCAAGGTCGGCGAGCTCATCGTGGAGGAGAAGCCGGAGGGAGAGGCCGAGGGGCCGACCCACCGCGAGCTTCTCCGCTGGGATCGAACGCTCACCTCGGTCTACGACCTGGTCGTCGTCCCGGGCGATTCCGAGGAGGAGCGACGAGGGACGATCCGCACGATAGCCGAACTCTGCTGCAAGGGAGCGGCGACGCTGATCTCCACCGCCCGACTGACGGTGGACCTGCTCCGTCAAGCGGGCGGGGGGCTGGAACCCGGATTCGAGGCCGAGACTCCCCTGCCCCTCTTCGAGACGCTCCTGGGCGACGCCCCCGAGCGCGCCGCAGACCTCGAGGCGGGACTCTCCTACGCCGAGCGAGAGCTCACGGCCTCGGTCTCGGAGCTCGTGCGCTCCCACTCCATCGAGGGTTACGAGGCCGTAGCCCTGCACGCCGGCACGGTCGGTCTCCTCGCGATGGAGGTCGCGGACGCCGCCCTCTCCACGGTGATGAAGACTCCGGACACCGAGGACGCGTTCGAGATCGGGACCGAGAACCTGCCGGACCGCCCCACGGTCCTGCTGGTCGGGCACTTGCCCCTCATCGGGCACGTCATCACGGAGGAGCTGGGAACGCTCGCGAGGCAGGTGGAGCTCGTCGGGCTGACTCACACCGCGTGGCCCGACCGTGACGACCACGTCAGGGTCGTGGGACCGCTCTCGATGTACCGCGAGTACATCTCCTCCGGCTTCGCGGACGTGGTGGTCGTGGACGGTGCGTGCCCGGGCGAGGACGTGGTCGAGGTGGCCCGCGGCGCCGGATCCAAGCTGGTCGCCACCTTCGGGGCCCGCGCGGCGGACCTCCCGGACGTCACCGATCGTCCCGTCGAGGAGGCCGTCGAGACGCTGGTCGCGGAGGAGGACGCGGTCTACGTTGAGGACCCCATCAGGGCCGTCGAGATCGCCGCGTGGGCGGCGCTCCGCGTCGAGGGTTCCCGGGACCGCGGGGAACCTCCCTCAAGGAGCTTCCGAGTCGGCCCACCCACCCGACTCTCGGACGTGATCATCCGGGACGTGGGCGTGCCCGTCGTATCCGGTAACATCCCCGGCCTGGTCGTGCTGCTGTCCTGCCCTGAAAGACCGGAGGACGTGGAGGAGCCGGCCAGAATCGCCGAGGCTCTCCTGAAGCGCGGTTACCTCGTACTGGTTCCCGGCTGCCTAGCCGTCGCGCTGGGCTCTTACCGGGACGAGGACGGGAAGTCCCTGTACGAGCGTTACCCGGACACGCTCGTTCACGTCGGTCCCTGCACGTCCGCCGCGCACCTGGTCGGCGCCTGCATCCGCGTCGGCGTGATCTTCGGGAAGCTCCCGATCCGAGGGAAGTTCATCCGGGTCGCCGACTACGTGCTCAACCGGGTCGGAGCCTGCGCGGTGGCGTGGGGTGAAGACTTCCCGGAGCACCTGATCGCGGCCGCCTACGGGGTAACCAGGTGGGGAATCCCGGTGGTGATAGGACCGGACCCGGACGCGGGGTCCCTGCTGGTCGATAGGGATCCGAGGGTTATCGACGCTCGCTCGGGCGAGGAGGCGGAGGACCCGACCCCGGAGCACCTCCGATGCGCGGTCTCGGACTGGAAGGAGGCGGCGGTCACGGCCGCGCGGCTCTGCATGAGTCCCAACGACACCCCGGAGTGCCGGCAGAGGAAGGTCGAGGCGTACGTCGAGTTGCACCGGGAGCTCTACGGGGAGCTGCCGCCCGACCTTGACCGGCTCATCCGGGACGAGAACGACGTTCCCCTGGCGCTCAAGTCCGAGATTCTAGAGCGGTTAGAGGAGGCCGGATGGGAGCCCGGATCACGCGCGTCCGATCCCACACTGCTGCCGGAGAAAAGGTAGGGGGAGCGCGCTTGACGGGTCTTGCGGATCTGCCCGTGGATGTGAGCCCCCGGCACGAGGGTGAGCGGATCCGCAGCGGGGACATGTACGTGGAGCTCGCCGGCCCGAAGAGCTTCGGCGCCGAGCTCTTCCGCGTGGTGGACGAGGACGAGCTTGAGCCGGACAAGGTCGAGGTGATCGGCCCGGACATCGACGACATGGAGGAGGGCGAGCGGTACCCGTTCGGTATCCTCATCAGGGCGGCCGGGGAGGAGCTGGAGGAGGACGTGGAGGGCGTGCTGGAGCGGCGCATTCACGAGTTCTGCAACTACGTGGAGGGCTTCATGCACCTGAACCAGCGGGATCAGATCTGGTGCCGCGTGTCCAAGGACGCGGTCGAGAAGGGCTTCCGCCTCGAGCACCTGGGCATCGCCCTGCGGGAGCTGTTCAAGGAGGAGTTCGGCAACGTGATCGACGCGATCGAGGTCACCCTGATGACGGATGAGGACCGCGTGAAGGAGTTCGTCGAGGAGGCGCGGGAGATCTACCGGAAGCGGGACGAGCGGGCGCGCGAGCTCTCCGAGGAGGACGTGGACGAGTTCTACGTGTGCCTTATGTGCCAGTCCTTCGCCCCCACGCACGTGTGCGTGATCACGCCCGACCGGCCGAGCCTCTGCGGCTCCATCACCTGGCACGACGCCAAGGCGGCGTACAAGATCGACCCCGAGGGACCGATCTTCCCCATCGAGAAGGGCGAGTGCCTGGACCCGGAGGCGGGCGAGTACGACGGCGTGAACGAGGCGGTCAAGGAGCACTCCCAGGGCACCGTGGAGCGCGTCTACCTGCACTCCTGCCTCGAGTACCCGCACACGAGCTGCGGCTGCTTCCAGGCGGTCGTGTTCTACATCCCGGAGGTGGACGGGTTCGGCATCGTCGACCGCGAGTACCAGGGCGACACCCCGCTGGGCATGCCCTTCTCCACGCTGGCGGGCGAGGCGAGCGGGGGCGAGCAGAAGCCCGGCTTCGTGGGCGTGTCGTACGGGTACATGGAGTCGGACAAGTTCCTCCAGTACGACGGCGGCTGGGAGCGCGTCGTCTGGATGCCCCAGGCGCTGAAGGAGCGAGTGAAGCACGCCATCCCGGACGAGCTGTACGACAAGATCGCCACGGAGGAGGACGCGACCACGGTCGAGGAGCTCCGGGAGTTCCTCGAGGAGGTCGAGCACCCCGTCGTCGAGCGGTGGGAGGAGGAAGAGGAAGAGGAGGAGGTCGAGGAGGAGAGGGCCGAGGCGGCCGCCGAGGAGCGCCCCACCATGGAGCTGGAGGAGCTGCCCGTCGTGCCCGGCGGCGGGCTCAACGTGAAGATCGTCCTCAAGAACGCCAAGATCTACGCGGAGCGAGTCATCATCAAGCGGGAGGACAGGGAAGGTAAGGATTGATCCTCGCCTTCACCGGGAAGGGCGGCACGGGGAAGACCGTCCTCGCCGCCCTCACCGTCCTCGAGCTCACCGAGCGCGGGGCCGGCGACCTCCTCGTCATCGACGCGGACCCGGACGCGAACCTCCCGGACGCGCTGGGCGTCGAGCCCGAGACCACGCTGGGCGAGGTTCGGGAGCGGTTCAAGCGCGAGATCGAGGAGGAGCAACTCCCGCCCGGCTTCGACAAGCAGGCGTACATGGAGTACCTGGTGATGACCGCCCTCCACGAGACCGAGGACTACGACCTCCTCGTCATGGGCCGCTCCGAGGGCCGCGGGTGCTACTGCGCGGTCAACCACTGGCTCCGCCGGGTCATGTCCGAGCTCCTCCCGAGGTACGACCTCGTGGTCATGGACTGCGAGGCCGGTCTGGAGCACGTCAGTCGCGGCATCATCGACGGCGTCGACCTCGTTCTGATCGTGGTCGACCACTCCCGCAAGGCCCTGAACACCGCCCGCCGGATCGTGGAGCTCATCGACGAGCTCGAGTCCGAGGTGGAGGACGTCCGGGTCGTGGCGAACCGGGTCACGGACCGGGAGTACCGCGTGATCCGGCGCGAGGGCGAGCGGATGGGCCTCTCCTTCCTCGGGCGCGTCCGTCCGGACGAGGAGCTGGTCGAGCTCGAGCTGCGCGGTCGACCGCTCACCGAGCTCCCGCCCGAGTCCAAGGCCCGATCCGACGTCCGCGAGTTCCTCTCCCGGGCGGGGGTGTTGTAGGTGTCCGAGCGCCGCCCGGAGGACCTGCTGCGAGAGCTGCTTGACCGCGTCCTGGGCGAGGGTGAGGTGCGGGAGGTGGAGCTTCGGAACGTGTCGATCGAGGCGGACGAGCTGGAGCTCGACCTGCGCACGGTCGCCCAGACGCTGCCCCGGGAGGTGTGGGAGCGGCTGGTGCGGCCCCGCGCGGAGGCGGTCGAGCGGGAGGTGGAGGTGCCCGAGTACGAGCCGCCGGTGGAGGAGTACGAGGGCGCGGTCGCCGAGGTCCGGCTCGGGGCGACGCGCTCCGAGGGCGGGACGCGGGACCGCGTGGTCAAGCTCGGCGGCGAGCGGGCCTACTTCGTCTTCGAGGCCCCGCGGCCCAACCCGCCCGTCGTCACCTTCGACGTGTTCGACACCCCGGACGTGGGCATCCCGGGCCCCATCCGGGAGGAGCTGGGGGATGTGATCGAGGACCCCGTGGACTGGGCCAGGACGGTCGTGAAGCGGTACGGCGTGGACGTGATCACGCTGCACTTGGTGAGCACGTCCCCGAAGCTGCACGACGCGCCCGTGGAGGAGGCGATGGAGACCCTGGAGGACGTGCTGGACGCGGTCAAGGTCCCGATCATCGTGGGCGGCTCGGGCGACCCGGAGAAGGACGTCGAGCTGTTCGTGAAGGCGGCCGAGGTGTGCGAGGGTGAGCGGGTGATGCTCTCCTCGATCAACGAGGACATGGACTTCGAGCGGGTGGTCGACGCGGCCAAGGAGCACGGGCACGTGGTCCTGACCTTCGCGCCGGTTGACGTTAACATGATGAAAACCCTGAACAAGCGGGTGCTCAACCGGGGCCTCTCGAAGGAGGACGTGGTGATGGACCCGACCACGTGCGCGCTCGGCTACGGGATCGAGTACACGGTCGACGTGATGACCCGAATCCGCCTCGCCGCGCTCCACGGCGACGAGTACCTTCAGATGCCCATCTCGAGCGGCTCGACCAACGCGTGGGCGGCCCGAGAGGCCTGGATGAAGGAGGAGTCCTGGGGCCCGCGCGAGTACCGGGGCCCGCTCTGGGAAGCCGTGACCGCGACCACCGTCGCCCTGTGCGGCGCGGACCTCCTCATGATGTTCCATCCCTGGGCCGTCCAGGTCGTGCAGGAGGCGCTCGAGCACATGGATCGGGAGCGCAAGGTGGGGGACGTGCACGTTACGGACTTCATCGCCTAGGGGGCCGCTCCCGTGCCGCGGGCCGACGTGATGGAGGTCTACAACCTCCTCCCCAAGGCCAACTGCGGGGCCTGCGGCTGCCAGACCTGCATGGAGTTCGCGACCAAGCTGGTCAACCGGGAGGCCGAGCCCGAGGACTGCCCCCGGCTGGACGAGGAGTCCCTGGAAAAGCTCCGAGAGCTACTCGCCCCGCCCGTCCGCGAGGTCACCATCTGCCGGGGCGACCGCGAGGTGACCGTGGGCGGCGACGAGGTCCTCTTCCGCCACGAGCTCTCGTACTTCAACCCTCCACCCGTGTTCATCACCGTCTACGACGACCTGGAGGAGGACGAGCTGCGCGAGAAGGTGAGGCGCACCCAGGAGTTCCAGGTCGAGCGCGTGGGTGAGACGCTCCGCGTGGACGGACTGGCCGTCGTCTCCCGCACCGGCGACCCGGAGCGGTTCGCCGCGGCCGTGGAGACGGCCGTGGAGCACTCCGAGGACCTCGCGATCGCCCTGATCTCCCAGGACCCTAAGGTGCTCGAGGCGGGCCTGGACGCGTTCGACGAGCGCCCGCTGCTCTACCCGGCCACGGGGGAGAACCTGGAGAGCCTGGTCGAGCTCGCGGCGGAGCACGAGTGCCCGCTCGGCCTCCACGCCACCGACGTCGAGGACCTGGTCGAGCTCTCGGCCCGCGCGCGCGAGCGGGTGGAGGACCTGCTCCTGGACCCGGGCACGGAGTTCGGCCCCCACGACGTGGTAGCCACGACGGACAAGCTGGCCGAGCTCCGCAAGGCCGCCATCGAGGAGGAGTTCGAGCCCCTCGGGTACCCCACCCTGGTCACCACCTTCCCGTACCGCTTCCTGGAGGACGACCCTGTGGAGGCGGCCCGGCGCGAGGCCTACCTCGCCGCCGCCTGCGTGCTCCGCTACGCGGACGCGCTGATCATGGACACCATCGAGCCCTGGGCGCTGCTGCCCGTCCTGACCCAGCGCCAGTGCATCTACACGGACCCGCGAGAGCCGCAGGCGGTGGACCCGGGCCTCTACAAGATCGGGGACCCGGACGAGCACTCCCCCGTGCTCGTCACGACCAACTTCACCCTCACGTACCACTGCGTGGCGGACGACCTCGAGAGCGCGGACGTGGACTGCTGGCTCCTCGTGATCGACACGGGCGGGCTGGCCGTCGACGTCAGCGTCGCGGGCGGCCAGTTCAACGGGCAGGCGGTGAAGGAGGCACTCGAGGAGTTCAACGTGGAGGACAAGGTCGCCCACCGCGTGCTCGTGATCCCCGGCAAGGCCGCGGCGGTGAAGGGGGACGTCGAGGACGCGACCGGGTGGAAGGTCGTGATCGGCACACAGGACTCCTCCGAGCTCCCCGACTTCCTCGAGAAGGAAGGGCTCCTACGGATCGAGGAGGGGTAGCCCGGTGACCACCGTGCTGGTGACGGGCGGGGCCGGCTTCATCGGCTCGCACGTGGTCGAGGAGCTCGTCGCCCGCGACTACCACGTGGGCGTCGTCGACGCCCTCACCACCGGCGACCTGTCCAACCTCGAGCGCGTGCTCGACGACGTCGAATTCTGGCGAACGGACGTCCGGGACCCCCACGGGCTCGAGACCGTCCTCCGAGAGCTCCAGCCCGACGTCATCGTGCACCTGGCCGCGCAGACGAACGTCCGCTACTCCATGGACAACCCACTCGCGGACGCGACCGTGAACGCGCTCGGCACCCTGAACCTGGCCGCCCTCGCCGCCCGCCACGAGGTCGACCGCCTCGTGTACGCCTCCTCCGGCGGGGCCGTGTACGGGGAACCGCGGTACCTACCCGTGGACGAGGAGCACCCCACCCACCCCATCTCCAACTACGGCGCGTCCAAGCTGGCCGGCGAGCACTACGTCCACGTGTACGCCGAGGCGTACGACCTCGACCACGTGATCCTCCGGTACGCAAACGTGTACGGACCCCGCCAGGACCCGCGCGGCGAGGCCGGCGTCATCCCGATCTTCCTCCTCCGCGCCGCCAAGAACGAGCCCCTCCGCGTCTTCGGCGACGGTGAGCAGACCCGGGACTTCATCTTCGTCCGGGACGTCGCCCGCGTGACCGCCGACGCGGTCGAGCGCGGGCACGGCACCTACAACATCGGCTCCGGGCGGGAGACCTCCATCAACGAGCTCATCGACCTCATCCGCGAGGTCACGAACCGTGACGTGAAGGTCGTGTACGAGCGTGCCCGCCCGGGCGAGGTGCGCCGCATCTACCTGGACGTCACCCGGGCCCGCAAGGAGCTCGACTTCGAGCCCGAGACGGATCTCAGGGAGGGAATCAAGCTCACCTGGAACTGGATCCGGGAGCACGTCCTCTAAGGGGAGACCCGACCCGTGCCGGACACCCTCGTCCTCGCGGTCGACCCGGACCGGTGCCGCGGCTGCAATAAGTGCGTGAAGGCCTGCGAAGAGACCCACGGGCACGCGCGCATCTACAAGGTCTCCGAGGACGCGCCCCCCGTCACCTGCCTCCAGTGCGACGACCCGCCCTGCGCCGCCGCCTGCCCCCTCGACGCGATCCGGGAGGAGGGCGGGGCGCTGGTCGTCACCGAGGACTGCATCGGCTGCGGGCTCTGCGCCGTCGCCTGCCCCTTCGGCGCCATCGAGCTCGCGGACGGCCGGGCCGAGAAGTGCACCCTCTGCGTGGACGCGCCCAAGAAGGCGCCCGCCTGCGTCGAGGCCTGCGACCGGGGCGCCCTCCGCCTCCTCTCCAAGTCGGACCTCTCCCGTGAGAAGCGCGAGTGGTTCGCCGACCAGCTCCGACGCGCGCACCGGATCCTACGGGAGGAGTAGCCCTCGGGCGAGGGGTCCCCATGAAGCTCGGGATCGTCGGGAAAGGGGGCGTGGGTAAGACCACCATCGCCGCCACCCTCGCCAAGCTCCTGGCCGAGCGCGGGCACGAGGTCCTCGCCGTGGACGCCGACCCCGACCCGGACCTAGCCTACTCGATGGGTCTCGACGAGCCCCCCACCCCGATCGTCGAGCGGGAAGGGCTCATCCGGGAACGGACGGGCGCACCCCCCGGCGCAACGTTCGGCCCCCTCTTCCGGGTCAACCCGCGCGTCTCGGACCTCCCCGACCGACTCGCCGTCGAGGTCGAGCCCGGACTACGCCTCCTCGTGGTCGGCCGGGTGGAGGACGCCGGCGAGGGCTGCTTCTGCCCCGCGGCCGCCCTCGCGCGCCGGCTGATCCGGCACGTCGTCGCCGACCGGGGCGAGGCGATCGTTGTGGACACGGACGCGGGCCTGGAGCACTTCGGCCGGCGCGTGCTCGAGGCGGTGGACTGGATCGTCATCGTCTGCGAGCCCTCGGTCAAGTCCTTCAAGAACGCCCGGGAGTCCGCCCGGCTCGCCCGGCGGCTGGGCGTCGACCGGCTCGCCCTCGTGCGCAACAAGTGGGTGGAGGGCGTGGAGGGGCCCAACGTCGACGCGGACGTTACCGTCACCGTGCCCGAGTCCCCCGGACTGCGGCGGCTCGAGCTCCGGGGCCGCCCCGTGTGGGAGGACGAGACCGTCCGCTCGGCGTGCGAGGAGCTCCTGGACGGGATGCACGAGGCCTAGCGGGGGTGGACGCGTGGCCGAGGAGTACACGGTCGAGATCGACGAGCGCCTGTGCAAGGGCTGCTTCCTCTGCGTCTGGACCTGCCCCGTGGACGCCCTCCGCGAGTCCGACCGGAGGAACGAGCGTGGGTACCGGCTCCCCGAGTACGCGGGCGGCTGCCGAGGGTGCAGGCAGTGCGAGCTGATCTGTCCTGATCTCGCCATCGAGGTGAGGAGGAAGGGTGAGGAGGGATGAGCGAGCGGATCGAGTTCCTGCAGGGCAACGAGGCCTGCGCCGAGGGCGCGATCGCGGCCGGATGCCGGTTTTTCGCCGGGTACCCGATCACCCCGTCCACCGAAATCGCCGAGCGCATGAGCGAGCGGCTGCCGCAGGTCGGCGGCGTGTACGTGCAGATGGAGGACGAGATCGGCTCACTGGCCGCCGTCATCGGCGCCTCCTGGGCCGGCGTGAAGGCCATGACCGCGACCTCTGGGCCCGGCTTCTCCCTCATGCAGGAACACATGAGCTTCGCCGCCATGACCGAGACCCCGTGCGTGATCGTGAACGTCCAGCGCGGTGGGCCCAGCACCGGCCAGCCCACCAAGGCCTCACAGTCCGACGTGATGCAGGCCCGCTGGGGCGGCCACGGGGACTACGAGGTCGTCGCGCTCGCCCCCTCCACCGTCCAGGAGATGTACGACCTCACCATCGAGTGCTTCAACTGGGCCGAGCGACTGCGCGTCCCCGCGGTCCTCCTCGCCGACGAGGTCGTCGGGCACATGCGCGAGCGCGTGATCTTGAGGGAGAACGTCGAGACCGTGGACCGCGAGCTGCCGGAGGAGGGGAAGGAGGTCCGAGAGCCCTTCCCCCTGGAACCGGACGACCTCGTGCCTCCCATGCCCGTGTTCGGGCGCGGGCATCGCGTGCACGTGACCGGCCTGACCCACGACGAGCGGGGCTACCCGGCCACCGACGACCCCGAGGTGCACCGCCGGCTGGTCCGCCGGCTCTGCAACAAGGTCCGCAAGCGCGCCCGGAAGATCCACGAGAGCGTCGGGTACGACCTCATCGAGCGCGAGTCCGACCTGGCCCTCGTGGCCTACGGCGGCTGCGCCCGGACCGTCCTCGAGGCGGCCGAGGAGCTCAACGCCACGGTCTTCCGACCCCGGGTCATCCACCCCTTCGACCCGGACCTCGTCCGGAGGCTCCTCGACGGGTACGAGGTGCTCGTCGTCGAGATGAACCTCGGCCAGTACGTCGAGATGATCGAGCGCGCCCTGGACGCGGAGCGCGTGCACGCGCTCGGGTACCCGGGCGGCTACCCACCCACCCCGGAGCGCGTGATCAAGGAGGCCGAGCGCCTCCAGGGGTGAGCCCCGTGAGCTGGCGGGACCTCATCCGGTGGGAGCGGATGCCGCACATCCTCTGCCCGGGATGCGGAAACGGGACCATCCTGAACGTGCTCGTCCGCGCCCTCGCCGAGAAGTTCGAATCGGGCGAGCTCGACCCCGACCGGACCGTGCTCGTCTCCGGCATCGGCTGCTCCTCACGCCTCCCCGGCTACGTGCGACTCGACTCCCTCCACACGACCCACGGGCGCCCGCTGGCCTTCGCCACCGGCCTCAAGCTGGCGAACCCCGACCTGGAGGTCATCGTTCTCACCGGGGACGGGGACGCGGCCGCGATCGGCGGGAACCACCTCATCCACGCCGCCCGCCGGAACCTCGACGTGACCGTGATCTGCTCCAACAACCTCATCTACGGTATGACCGGCGGCCAGGTGAGCCCCACCACACCGGAGGGCGCCAAGTCCACGACGACCCCGTACGGGAACCCCGAGCCCCCCTTCGACCTCTGCGAGCTCGTCATGGGGGCCGGCGCCCCCCACGTCGAACGCTGGACCACGGCGCACCCCCAGCAGCTCAAGCGGGCCATCCACCGCGCCCTGGAGCGGGACGGCTTCTCCTTCATCGACGTCCTCTCCCAGTGCCCCACCAACTACGGGCGCCGCAACGACCTGAAGAGTCCCCGCGAGATGCTCGAGTGGCTGCGGGAGAACACAAGCACCAAGGACGAGCCCGGCAAGATCCGGATCGGCATCCTACGGGACGAGGAGCGCGAACCCTTCCACGAGCGCGTGCACGAGCTCATCGAGGAGGTGAGCGGCGATGAGGAGGGAGGTTAGGATCAGCGGCTTCGGCGGCCAGGGCGTCATCCTCGCCGGGGTCGTCCTCGGCCGGGCCGCGGCCGTGTACGAGGGTTACAACGCCGTCCAGACCCAGTCCTACGGCCCGGAGGCCCGCGGCGGTGCCTCCCGCTCCGACGTCATCGTCTCGGACGAGGAGATCATGTACCCGTACGTGCGACGCCCCCACTACCTCGTCACCATGTCCCAGGAGGCCTACGACCGGTACGCCCCACGGGTGAGGGAGGACGGCCTCATCGTCTACGACTCCACCCTCGTCGAGCCCAGCGAGGAGCACGACGTCGAGCACGTGGGCGTGCCCGCCACGAGGATCGCCGAGGAGCGGCTGGGCCTCCGCATCGTCGCCAACATGGTCATCCTCGGGGCCCTGCGCGAGCTCACCGACCTCGTGTCCGAAGAGGCCCTGAAGCGCGCCGTCCGGGACGCCGTCCCGCCCGGCACGGAGGAGATCAACGTGAAGGCCGTCGAGCAGGGAGCCCGGGGGATCCGCGAATGATCCGGCTGCTCGAGTACCAGGCGAAGCGGCTCCTGAGGGAGCGGGGCGTCCCCGTTCCCGAGGGTGACCTCGCCCGGACCCCCGAGGAGGCGGCCCGGATCGCCGAGCGGATCGACGGCCCGGTGGTTGTGAAGGCGCAGGTGCCCGTGGGGGCCCGCGGGAAGGCGGGCGGCGTGCTCTTCGCCGACGATCCCGCGGAGGCGCGCGAGGCGGCGGAACGGCTGCTGGGATCCAAGATCCGCGGTGAGGTGGTGAAGCAGGTGCTCGTGGAGGAGCGCGTCGACATCGAGGAGGAGTGGTACGTGTCCATCACCCTGGACCGGGCCGAGCGCGCCCCCATCCTGCTCGTCTCCCGGGAGGGCGGGATCGACATCGAGGAGGTCCCGGACGAGAAGATCGCCCGCACGCACGTCGACCCCGTCCTGGGACTCCGCGGGTTCGAGGCCCGCCGGACCGCGCTGGAGGCGGAGATACCCCGGCGCCACGTCCCGGCGCTGGAGCGCGTCGCCCTCGCCCTCTACCGGGTGTTCGACGAGTACGACGCCCATCTGGTCGAGGTCAACCCGCTGGTCCTGACCCGGGACGGGGAGCTCGTCGCCGTCGACGCGGTCGTCAACCTGGACGAGGACGCGGCGCACCTCCGGCACCCGGAGTTCGCCGAGAGGACCGAGGACTTCCCCTTCGTGGAGCTGGACGGCAACATCGGGATCATCGCGAACGGGGCCGGCCTCACCATGGCCACCATCGACCTGGTCAAGGACTTCGGGGGCGAGCCCGCCGACTTCCTGGACGTGGGCGGTGGGGCGGACCCCACCCTGATCAAGCGCGCCATCCTCCGGGTCGCCGAGCTGGACGTGGACGTCATCCTCATCAACATCTTCGGCGGGATCACCCGCTGCGACGAGGTCGCGAAGGGCGTCGTCTCCGTCCTGGAGGAGATCGACACGCCACTCGTCGTCCGCCTCGTGGGCACGAACGAGGAGGAGGGTCAGCGCATCCTCCGCGAGCACGGGATCGAGGCCTTCACCGACCTGGAGGAGGCCGTGAAGAAGGCCGTCGAGCTCGCGGGGTGAGTCCCGTGATCGACGGCGACACCCGCGTGCTCGTTCAAGGCATCACCGGGCGGCACGGTAGCTTCCACACCAAGCTCATGCTCGAGTACGGGACGAACGTCGTCGCCGGGGTGACCCCGGGCAAGGGCGGGCAGGAGGTGCACGGGGTCCCCGTCTACGACACGGTCGAGGAGGCCGTGGAGGAGACCGGGGCCGAGGCCTCCGTCGTCTTCGTCCCCGCCCCGGCCGCCCCCGACGCGGTCATGGAGGCCATCGACGCCGGGCTGGACCCGATCGTCGTGATCACCGAGCACATCCCCGCCCACGACACGATGCGGTTCGTCGAGCTGGCCCGCTGGGAGGGTATCCGGATCATCGGCCCCAACACGCCCGGACTCATCGTCCCACCCGAGCGCGTCAAGCTCGGCATCATGCCCCACCACGTGTTCACCGAGGGCGAGGTCGCCGTCGCCTCCCGCAGCGGCACCCTCACGTACGAGATCGTCCAGGCCATGACGGAGGCCGGTATCGGCCAGTCCCTCTGCGTGGGACTCGGCGGCGACCAGATCGTCGGTACCACCTTCATCGACTTCCTCGAGTACGCCCGCGAGGACCCGCACACCGAGGCCGTCGTCCTCATCGGCGAGATCGGGGGCAACGCGGAGGAGCTCGCCGCCGAGTACATCGTGGAGACCGACTTCCCCAAGCCCGTCGTCGCCTACATCGCCGGCCGCCACGCCCCACCCGGCAAGCGCATGGGCCACGCGGGCGCCATCATCGAGCGGGGCGCCGGCACGGCCGAATCCAAGATCCGGGCGCTGAAGCGCGCCGGGGTCGACGTCGCCGAGAGGCCCTGGGAGGTGCCCGAACTCCTCCGGGAGTACCTCTGATGAAGGTCTCCGTCCCCGGCGCCCTCACCTGCTTCTTCTACCCACTACCCCACCCCGACCCCCGACGCGCCGGCTCCATAGGGCTCGGCATCGCGATCGAGGACGTCGTGCGCGTGCGCGCCCGCCCCCTCCGCTCCGACCGCGTCCGCGTGCGCGCGAACCACCCCGTCGGCGACGAGATCGCCCGCGCCTGCGCCGAGACCCTGGGCACGGGCCTCAGCGTCCGGTACGAGTTCCGCGCACCCCCCGGCTGCGGGCTCGGGACCAGCGCCGCGTCCGCCCTCGGCACCCTGCTGGCCGCCCGACTGCACCTCGAGGGGACCGCCGACCTCCGATGGATCGCCCGCCGCGCCCACGAGATCGAGCTCCGGCTCGGCACCGGGCTGGGCGACGTGACCACCATCTGGCACGGGGGCGCGGTCCTCCGCCTCCGCACCGGCTACCCGGACCGGGTGAAGACGGCGCGCATCCCCCTCCCCGAGCGCACCCTCACCGTGGAACGGCCCGTCCCGCTGGACACCCGCCGGGAGCTGCCCCGACTGGATCGGAACCGACTTGAGCCCGCGCTGGCCTACACCCAGCTCCTCACCCGCCGCCCGGATCCCGACCTCGCCCTCCGCCTCGCCCGCCGGTTCACCCGGCGCCTCGGACTGAACCCGCCACGGGACGGCTCCATCGCCCTCCTCAGCCGCACCCGGTTCCGCCTGGGGGACGAGGGTCCGGGGCGCCGGTTTCGCGTCGCCCTTCGACCCTTCCCGAAACTGATATCTGCAATCTCCTGAGGGTGTTACGGGGTGACGCAGATGTGTGAGTTCCGGGTGCGGCTGGACGGCGAGACGGTGGCCGAGGACGTGCTCTACCTGGAGGTGCAGGAGGACGGCATCCTGCTGCGCGACATCACGGGCGAGGAGCGGTTCATCGAGGGCGCCCGGGTGAAGCGGGTGGACATGGACGAGCACGTGGTGGAGCTGGAACGGTAGGGGCTCGGGGCTCACAGGGCTCTTCATTCGTCCCCGTCCGTCGGCCTGGAACTCCTCATCGCCCGAACCAGCTCCTCCACCGCCCGCTCCGGATCCTCGGCCCTGGTGACCGCCCGGCCCACGATCTCGAAATCGGCCCCGGCCTCCAGCGCCGAGCCCGGTTCCGCGCCCTGAGCGCCCACGCCCGGGCTGATTATGACCTTGTCGGTGAGCTCCCGCACCGCGCGCACCTGGGCCGGCCGCGTGGCCGGGGCCACGAACCCCATCACCCCCTCCAGGTGCTCGCAGACCCGAACGACCTCCCGGCACACCGGATCGTAGAACCGCCGCGCCCCCGGGTGGCTCATCGTCGCCACGACCACGACCGGCGCCTCCCGAGCGCACTCCCGGACGACGTCCCGGCCCACGAACCCGTGCACGATCACGGCGTCCGCGCCGCGCCCCGACACGGTGGCGACGATGCGCCGCGAGACCTCGGGGATGTCGGCCACCTTCAGGTCCACCAGCACGAAGGACTCTCCCACCGCGCGGGCCACCTCCCGCACGCCCTCCGCGCCCGCCTCCAAAACCACGTCGTATCCGATCTTAAACCCATCCACGCGCCCATCCAGACGCTCCGCCAGCTCCACCGCCCGCTCCAGTCCCACGTCCAGCGCCACGATGAGGTGCGTCCTCGGCTCGAACACCCCACCGCACCCCCACAATCTCCCCCGCGTGGTACCCGAGGTCGAACGCCAGCGCGGCCACCATCACGCTCACGTCCAAAAGCCCCGCGAACCAGCCCACCACCACGCCCACCTTCAGGACGGGACGCAGGCCCCACGGATCCCACGGATGCACCAGCTCATCCGCGGCCGCGAGCAGGGCGACCAGGAGGAGCCGAACCGCGTCCGGTCCCGCGGGGGCCAACAGCACCGAGCCCACGGTGACCGCCGCCGCGGCAACCCAGTGACAGGGCTCGTCGAGCTTCCCCACCACCCCGTTCCCCAGGACCAGCCCCAGGTAGAACTCGGGGTTTACCCCCGCAGGGACGGAGGCGACGGCGGCCAGCGCGGCGAGTGCTCCGGGCAGCAGCGCGGCGCGCCGTCGACCGGCCCGATCCACCAGGTCGTCCGCCAGCTTCAGCAGCGTCCCGGAGATCGCGGCCAGCAGCGCCCCAATCAGCATCTCCCGATCCCCAGCCGCTGTAGAACTCCCGTCACGAGCAGTGGGAACAGGACCGTGTAGTCGCCGATCACCGTGGCCACCTCCGCGTCCTCCCGTACCTTGTCCCAGGACCTACCCTCCTCCAGCGGCGCCCCGCTCAGACTCCCCGTCTCCGGTCGATCCATCGTGATCTGAACCGCGTAGTCCAACCCGCCGCGGAGCATGGCCGCGCCCATCGCGAAGTGCTTGGGCACGCTCCCCCCGAGCATGATCGCGCCTAGCTCCCCAGCCTCGAACACCAGGTCGGCCAGGTGGTGCATGTCGTCCACCAGGTCCAGGTGGAAGTCGTGATCCTGCGCGTACAGCCACACGTGCAACCCAACCATCGAGTCCAGCAGACCCGGGGAATAGACCGGGACCTCCTCCTCGGCCGCGGCCCGCAGGAACCCGTTCTCCAGCCGCCGTCCCATCTCCCAGAGCAGCTCCCGCCCCGAGACCCGCTCGGGCAGGTCCCTCAGCACGTCTCTCATGAACCGCTCGAAGCGCTCGAACGCCTCCATGGGCACGTGCACGTCGTACACGCGCCCGTACC